>NZ_JBSSAB010000012.1:0-68416 GCF_054058195.1 Thermostichus sp. OS-CIW-29 | reverse complement strand
CCCGCAAGGGGACGGAAACCAGTGCATCCACAGCGTTAAGCTGCTTCAGCGACCACTGTTGATCCCTACCTTTTCCCCGCAAGGGGACGGAAACGAGCCTCCAGGATGTAATTAAAGAACTCCTCATCCGCGTTGATCCCTACCTTTTCCCCGCAAGGGGACGGAAACGTGGGCGATAGCCTGCGAACTAATCGAAGGCTGGCTGTTGATCCCTACCTTTTCCCCGCAAGGGGACGGAAACCCCGAAGATTTCCTCCGGGACCGGTCTTTCACAGTCTGTTGATCCCTACCTTTTCCCCGCAAGGGGACGGAAACCTGAGCTACGCGAGGAGAGAGGAGAGAGAAAGGAAAGTTGATCCCTGCCTTCTTCGAGACATCCTTGAGAACTGAGACTGGCGGATTCTAGGGTGGATCCCTAGCGCAGGAAACGGGCCAGCAGCACCAGTCCGATGCCGCCGAACAAGATGTTGAAGCTCCAGGCTGCCGCCCAAGGGGGAAGGGCTCCCACTTCTCCCAAGCTGCGAGACACGCTGAGCACCACGTAGTAGGCAAACACCAACAGGATCCCGAAGACGACGCCCCCGTAGCGTCCCACCCGCCGCGCGGTGGTGGATCCCAGGGGTAGCGAAATCAGCACGGCAAAAAAGCTGGCCAAGGGCAGGGAGAAGCGCATGTGGAACTCGGTGCGCAGAGCCTGAGTATTGAGATTGGAGCGGGCCAAACGGGAAATCCGCTCCGCCAGCTCCGGTAAGCTCAACTCGCTGGGGGGAACCGGCGGCTGCATTAGGGTAGCCAGATCCTGGGAAACTTGCAGCGGCTTGCGATGAAACGTTTGCTCGGCAATGCTGAGACCCGTGGGGCCGTAAAGGTGGGTTGCCCCTTCGCTCAGGCTCCACTCCAGTCCATTCCACACTGCCTGAGCGGCCAAGGTCACTTCCGCCAACTGGTATTTGCCCCCCGGCAAGGGATCCACCCGCAAAATCGTAACATCTTGCATCGTATTTAACCGGGGATCCACTTGGCGGATGAAGAACCAGAGGTTGTCTTCGGTTTTGAAAAAGACATCGTATTGCACCGGGGTGGTGGCCTGGGCCAGCAAAGCTTGCTGATCGATCTGGCGGATTTGCTGTTTACTGGCCGGCAGCAACACGTTGCTGATGAAAAAAGCGCTCAAGCTCATGGCCAACCCCACCAGCAGCAGGGGCCGGAAAATCCGGCTAAACGGGATCCCGGCTGCCCGCATAGCGGTGATCTCGCTGTTGCCGCTCAGCTTGCCCAAGGTGAGCATGGTGGCAAAGAAGGCGGCAATGGGCATACCCAGCACCACCATCTCCGGCAGATCCAAAACCAAGAGGCGCAACACCGTCAGAGGCGGGACGGATCCCTCGACCAGCCGCTCGGCCAGGGTAAACAGTCGGCCCACCAGCAGCAGCAGGGTTCCCCCCGCAACACCGGTCAGCACTGGGGTGAGCATCTGCCCAAATAGATAGCGCTCCAGCAGCCAGAACTTGGTGAGCAACCGTGCCATGTTTGAGAATCGAAGGGGATCGCCCTTCTCCCCAAGGGAGAGGCGAGTTGCAATAGCCGAAGAATCGGCGGCAAAAGCCCTGAACCAGGCTTATCGATTTATTCTCGCTCAAGGGCTTGGGGCAGGTGGGGGAAACGACTCCGTTTTGTCGGCAGGATCCAAACGCGGCTGAGGAGAGTTGAGGGGAGGTTCGGACGCGGGATCCAGCTCGGCACCCCAGGTGACCAGGTAGGCCCGCTGTTCGGGGGAAAGGCGGCGAGCCTGGCGGAAATCTGCCCCTGCCACGATAGCTCCGGTGTAGGCTCCGGTCTTAAAATCGGGCTTTTGCCCCGGCTGAGCGGGGGAAGCCGTCTGAGGGGATCCCACAAACAGCAAAGCGCGGTAGAGATCGGCCCCGCGCAGGTCGGCATTCCGCAAGTTAGCTCCGCACAGATTGGTGTGGCTGAGATCGCAGCCGCTCAGGTTGGCCCGCTCCAGGCTGGCTTCGCTGAAATCCACCGCCCGCAACAGGGTGCCATGCAGGTCGGCTCCCTCCAGCATCGTGCCCAGGTTGACCACTCGGATGCCGTTCACGCGATCCCGCTGGTAACCCCCTTTGCCGTCCAGAATGGGTCGGCCCAGGTGTTCGTCTCGCCGCAGAGGGCTGAGCAGGTTAGCGGTGGAGAGAAAGCGCAGGATCTTGGCTTTGCCGAAGCGATCCACCCCGTTCAACAAAGCAGCCGTGCGCCCGGCAGCAATGGCCCGCTCCAGGGGCCAATCGTCCAACTGCCCATCGGGAGACAAGACCAGGTTGGAAATGCCTTCAAAGTAGGCGTCGATGGTCTGCTGCTGGGTGATGATATTCTGCTGAATGGTGAGATCGCGGGAGATGATGTACTGCCGCCAGGCGATGTAGGCAGCCAGGATGGCAATCAAGATTTGGCCTGTGGCCCCGAACACTTCTCCCAAAGCCCCAATCGCCTCCCAACTCAGGGATCCCAAAGCGGAAAACAGCCCGCTCCCGGCAACCCCTCCCATCAGGGCCAAGCTGAGGGCCACTCCCGCCCAGGCCAATTGAGGCCAAGTGGTCAGCCACTGCCAAAGACGGCGTCCGATCTGAGCCCAAAGCGATCGCCCCCACCAGCCCGCCAGGCCCAGCCAAGCCAGCACCGCCCCCCAGCTCAAGACCGGCTGAGCCATCAGCTTTCCCAAGAGCAGCAAGAAGGCCGGGATCCCCAACAGCAGCAGATGAATCAGGGGTTGCCACGGTGAGACCGGAGACAGCAGGATCCCGGATTCAAGCAGCGACGGCTCTTGGGGCAGATGTTCGGGGACAAGGGTTTTGTAGGTCATGGCGCAAGCAGGGAGGTTACTCTAGGGCTAGTGTTAGACTTGCAAAAAAAGCCTGCGTTAGTCCGTATTTGGAGTTGGCGGATAGGGCAGGATCCCGCCTACTCAGTTTGGTAGGATAACCTCGGCCTTTCTTCTCTAGCCCAGCCTGGTGTGAGGATAACCACCATGATCTCTTCCTTATTGTCCTTACTGCCTATTGGTCTGCAGAAATCCGGCGAACACCAATCTACAGCAGTCCTGCCCGGCCTGCGGGCGCAGCGCCATCGTTCTGCAATGCTGACGCGGCTGGCAACCTCTCTGCTACTCGGCACCACCTTACTGCTAGCAGCCAAATTGGATCCCGGCTGGGCGCAAACTTCCCTGGACACTGGTATTACCGGCGAGCAGACCCTGCCTCAAGCTCCCCCGCTCCCGGACAATCGCCCGGCTATTTTTGTGGATGCGGCCAACGGCAGCGATACCCGTGGGGATGGATCCCGCAATAACCCCTTCAAGACGATTACTTATGCCATTCAGCGGGCTCAAGCTGGCAGCGTCATTCAGCTTTTTCCTGGGGTGTATAGCGAGGAGAGCGGCGAAACCTTCCCCATTCGCCTGAAAGCGGGCCTCACCTTACGTGGGGACGAGTCCACCTTGGGAGAGGGCTATCTCATCACCGGCGGCGGTACCTACATGAGCCCAACCTTGGGGCGACAAAATGTTGCTCTGCTGGCAGAGACCGGCGCAGAAGTGCGAGGAATTACCCTGCGCAACCAGGGGCGGCGCGGCTATGCCCTCTGGGTGGAATCTGCCTCCCCGCGCATTCTCAACAACAGCTTTGTGGGCAGCATCCACGATGGGATCTTCATTGCCGGCGCTTCCAATCCCTGGGTGGAGGGCAACCGCTTCTATAAAAACGGGGCCAACGGCATTTCCGTTTTGGGCACCTCCCAGCCCACCATCGTCAATAACCTGTTCCAAGAAACCGGCTTTGGCATCACCATCGACCAGCGCTCGGCGCCTATTGTGCGCAACAACCGCATCCTGCAGAACCGTACCGGCGTGATCGTCGGGGGCAGCTCCAGGCCCATCCTGCGCAACAATCTCATCGCCCAGAACTTGGAGACCGGCCTCACCGCCATCACCACTGCCCAGCCGGATTTGGGCACGGCCACGGATCCCGGCAACAACATCTTTGAGGGCAACGGCCAATACGACATCCACAACGCCACCCGCGGCCTGCGCCTCAATGCCAACGGCAACCAACTGCGGGGCCAGGTCAAAGGGGATCTGGATCTGTCCGGTCAAACCACCGTTGCCGCCCTTCCCGATAGCGCTCCCCGCCCCATTGCCCCTGGCACTTTGGCTCTGCCCAGTGCCCCGTCCCAGCCGGCTACTCCCAGGGATCCCCGGCCAGCGGCTGAGACCCCCTCCACCTTGCCGGTTTTAACGGTGCCCCAGTCTACTGCCCCGGTTCCCCCCTCTCCGCCCCAAGGATCCGGAGGGCGCATCTTGCCAGATCCCTCCAGCCCTCAGGCAACTCCCCAGCCCCAACCTCCGGGGGAGCAGTTTGTGGCTGTCCCCTTCACCCCCGATGGCTCTACCACACCTGCCCAGCCGGCTGACCCTGCCCCCGCAGCTCCTGTTCCCAGGCCACCCTCGGCTCCCCTCACAGATATCACCACCCTTCTGCCCCCGCCGGCCCGTCGCTCATCGGCAGGGATCCCGGCCACTCCCTCTGCTCCCACTACAACTCCAGTTGCCCCCCCTGTGGTTGCTGTGGGTAACGACTCCGTTTCGCCAACGCGAACGGCAACTCAATTTCGCGTGTTGGTGACCCCCAAGAGCAGCGATGACTTGAACCGATTGCGGCAGCTCATCCCCGAGGCGGTGGAAACGGTTTTCAACGGCAGAACAGTGTTGCAGGCGGGCCTGTACGACAGTCGCAGCCAGGCCCAGTCGGTCTTGGATCGGCTGTTGGATGCCGGCTTTGAGGCGGTTGCCGAGATGATTTTCCGCTAGCGACCCCCCACACTGCCGGCTTGCTTCTCCATAGCGGTACGAGGGAGCTTTGATCCCAGTTCTTTGGCGGGGTGGCCAGCCATTGAGCCCAAGTCTCCTTGGTCGCTGGCAAGGGAATTGACTACAAGTGCTTGCCAAGAGCGATGACGGCTCGAACACCCCCTCTCTAGTCCAACGGATCCAGTCGGTAGCGGCTGAGCCAGTGATCCAAATGCACTTCCTCCTCGTCCAGCAGTTGGGCGTTGATCAACCCCCGTTTGAAGGCAAGACGGATGGCTCTGGCCCGCAAGCTGAAGGTGGTTCCCCACTCGTCGCTCTCAATTTGGTCGTTGCTGACTTCTAACTTGTCGTAGAGGTTGCGCAGACGGTTGGTTACCCCTCGGCGGGACAAAAAGCGCCGTGCAGCAATGGCCTGGTCGGTGAGGCCGAGGGCAATGTCGATCAGCACTTCGTACTCGGCATCGCTGAGACCGGTGATTTTGTTTTGTGAACGGGAATCGACCCCGCGCACCTCTCGGTCGATCACGCATTGCTCATCCTGCACCACCGCTTGGATGGCGCTGACCAATTTTTCATCGGTGCAATTTTTCAAAAGGTAGCCATAGACAGTTTGCGGAGGCACGATCTTGTGCAGCTCCCGCACATAGACTTCATCGGCAAAATGCGACCAAAAAATGATGCGCGTGCTGGGGCACTCTGACCAAACCTGCCGCGCTACCTCGATCCCGGTCATCTCAGGCATGCGAATGTCCATCAACACGAAGCTGGGGTGGTGCTGGCGGTAGAGTTCCAACGCCTCTCTACCATTCGAGGCTATATACACCGGGCCGAACTCAGGCAAATGTTGTGTTAGCAGGCTATGAACATGCTGACGGTAGAGAGCGTCATCTTCAGCAAGGAGGGTACTCACAGGCCTTTATCAGAGTTACCGAATACTTTCTTTTCACTTCCTAACTCTAAAAACACCCACAAGGGAAGGCAAGGCACTATTGAGCAGTACTCAAAAGGAGCAAGGGATCCCCTCCGCCGGCTATGAGTAGCAGCTCGGAAAAAGGATTTGGCCCCGCTCTGTCCTGTGGAGGTTGCGGTTTCCCCATAGCGCTCACGCAAACGGCCAATGAACTTCTCCACCGCAGACGTCGAAAACTTTTGATAAGCAGCAGTCTATGCTGTTTCTACGGCAGAGGCCAAAAACGCCTCGATCTCAGAGCGTTGGGGCAAGCTAGGTTGGGCTCCTGCACGGGTTACAACCAAGGCAGCGGCGGCATTGGCAAAACGCAGGGCTTCCCTCAGGGATCCCCCGGCAGCCAAACAAGCAGCTAAGGCCCCACAAAACCCATCTCCGGCAGCGGTGGTATCCACCACTTCCACAGGATGAGCTGGCCAATGGCCACTTTCTTCCCCATCTGCCCAGACCAGCCCTGCCCCTCCCAAGGTAAGGATAACGGCTGGGATCCCGTGTTTCTGCAGTTCTTGAGCCACCTTTTGGGCTTGTTCCGGCGTCTCCACAGGGGATTGGGCAAGGGCAGCCGCTTCGGTTTCGTTGAGCACCAAGTAGCGAACCTGGCGCAACAGGGATCCTGGCAATGGCACGATGGGCGCAGGGTTGAGCAAAATCGGGATCCCTTGGGCAGAGGCTTGTTCTGCTGCAGCCTGCACAGTGGGCAGGGGGATTTCCAGCTGCAGCAGGAGCAGGGCCGCTGGGGTAAAGGGAGGCAAATGCTCCGGCAGATAGCGACCATTGGCTCCAGGGCTGACCACGATTCTGTTTTGCCCGCCGGGATCCACTGTGATCAAAGCTAGGCCGCTGGGCCCCTCCAACTGCCTCAGGTGGCGGGTATCCACGCCGTTGTGCTCCAGGTTCTCTTGGAGCAGACGCCCAAACTCATCGGATCCCACCGCTCCCCACATTTCCACCTGGGCTCCCGCCCGCGCCGCTGCCACCGCTTGATTGGCTCCCTTACCGCCAGGGTAGGTGGCGTAGTCGGATCCCAGCACCGTTTCCCCAGGGCCGGGATGATGGGGCACCTGCACCACCAAATCCATGTTCAAGCTACCCACCACTCGGATCGGGCCTGCCATCGGGCTTGTGGGGAAATCCTGTTGGAAAAGCAGAGATCCAGAGATCTTTGGTTTGGATCCCTGGGCAGCTATTGTATCAGCCGCCGGTCTTGGCCAGGGATCCCCTTGAGCGCCCTACCACGCGACAAGGGCTGATAGCAGTCGTGGTTTTTATTACCATCTATTTCAACTTTTATTACCATCTATTTCAACTGATCGCGCTAGCGGGCCGGAGGCCTTAGCAGGAAGCAACCGGTCGTTTGTTTCACCTCAACGGTGAGATAAATGACTATGCGTTGTGGAACGGTTATCTGTAGGGATTGGTCGCCCTTCGACATATCGCCACTCTGCTGAAAACACAGGGCAAGAACCCGATTCCAAAGGTTGAGGATCCCGACTATCTTGGTGGGTGTTGACCCAGGAAGCAAGCTGATGTTGCTGACCACTACAGACGTGCTCCAAGGTAGAGAGGTTGAGCGTTACTTGGGCATTGTTACCGCCGAGGTAGTTTATGGCACCAATGTTCTACGGGACTTCCTTGCTACCCTCCGCAACATCATCGGGGGACGCACAAGAACCTATGAAGAAGTTTTCGAGAATGCCCAGAAAAAGGTTTTGGAAGAGTTGGAGCAGCGAGCCAAACGTTTGGGAGCAAATGGCATCCTAGGCGTTAGCATTCATACCAACATGAGCACGACAATGATCCTCGTTACCGCCGCCGGCACCGCCGTTAAGCTCCGCTGACGGATGCTTCTGTTGAAGGTTTCCCTTTCTCGGAAGATGATGGCAGCCTGTTCTCAGGCCAGGCTTTCCATCACCGCCTCGTCGATCTCGAAATTGGCGTAGACATTCTGCACATCGTCTAGGTTGTCGAGACGCTCCATCAGGGCAAGCACTGACTTGGCCGTATCGGGATCCTCCACATGCACCTCAGTGGATGGGATCCAGCGGATGGCCGCATCTTGCACTGGGTAGCCCTCTTTTTTCAGGTAGGTGGCCACCTGCTCCAGCAAAGAGTAGTCGCAGTACACCTCTGCTCCTGTGCCTTCCACCTTGAAGTCGTCTCCTCCCGCTTCCGCCACCGCCAGCAACAGGGCTTCGGGATCCAACACCTCCTCCAGGCTGATCACCCCTTTTTGCCGGAACAGCCAGCTCACGCAGCCGGCTTCTCCCAAGCTGCCGCCGGTTTTGCTGAAGGCTTCTCGCACCTCGGCAGCCGTGCGGTTGCGGTTGTCGGTCATGGCCTCGATCAACACAGCCACCCCACCGGGGCCGTAGCCCTCGTAGCGAACTTCTTCCAGGGGGCTGTCGTCGCTCCAGTTGCCGGCTCCCTTGGCAATGGCTCGTTCAATGTTTTCGCTGGGCATCCCCGCTGCTTTGGCTTTCTCCACTGCCGCCCGCAACTGAAAATTCCCATCCGGATCTGGCAAGCCGTTGCGAGCTGCCACGATGATGGCCCGCGAGAGTTTGGTAAAGAGGCTGCCCTTTTTGGCATCTACACGGGCCTTTTGCCGTTTAATGTTGGCCCACTTGCTGTGTCCTGCCATGCCGCCACACACCAGTCAAGCAATGAATTGGAGGGATCCCTCCACTTTTGAAGCCTAGATCACCTCGGCTCAGGACTCAACCCCACGGCAACTGGGAGGGCACCGGCCTGGTCACAAATTATAGTTAGTTATTTCAAACAGCAGTGAAACGGTTCGTTATGTCGATTCCTAACTCCCTCTCCCAGAGAGAAACTGGGGGTAAGGGCAGCGGCGCGGAGCGCTTGGGGAGTATCTCAATCTGGTTTGAAATGACTATAACGAGGGATCCTTCACAACCCAGACTCAGCTACCCAACAAACCCATCAGGGCTGAATCGGCTGCCGCTGAATTACATCCCCTTGAGGTGGAGGTGGAGCGGCTGGGGTTTCTTGAGGGGTAGGCGTTGCCTCTATGGGAGGAGTTTCCCCAGGAGGCGGGGGCAGAGGGGGCACACCTTCTCCAGGCACAGGCCCAGGTGTAGGCGTGGGGGTTGGGGATGGAGTTAGAAAGGGCGTCACCTGTCCCAACAGCTCGGCATAGAAAATCGCATCTTGCTCTGGCCCAAAGCGCCCCACTTCCCAACGGTGACGGGGCACAAACATTGTTTGCAGCAGCACTTCCCGGCTGACAAAAGCGGGAGTACCCGAGAAGACGTAGCCATCGACAATGACCCGATTCAGATCGGGCCGAGTTTGAAACACCCGATCCACCTCCCGCAGCATCTCCGTATCCAGCCGCCCCAGCAGAGTTTCCAGGGTGTCTTCAGGGCTGATCGGTACCCGTACCGAAAAGCGATAGCCTTCGCAACGATAGTCCCCACAGGTCTTGACCAGCTCGTTACGCACCCGGATTTGCGCCCCAGGATCGAGATTGCGCCCCGGCACAAGGACTTCCTCCTGGGGTTGCTGTTCGACCGGCTGGGCCCATAGCTGGAGTTGACTTGCCCATCCTGCCCAAACTAGGGATCCGAAAAACAAGCCAAATCCCCAACCTTTTAGAGGAAGGCTCCAACCCAGACTGCCCTGCTTAGAGCGAGGTGAAACGGGGGGCTCACAATCCTGGATCGGGCTGTTCATAAAGCGTTGACCGATTCCTCAGCGATGGCTACCGCCAAATCTACCCGACATCGGCCAGAGAGGCACTAGGCAGGGAGAAAAATAGGGTATCGGCTCCGAATGGTTTCAAAATAGGGGCAGATAAATAGGGAAGCTTTGACAAACTCCCTGTCCTGGGCAGCAACGGATGTGCTGTGGCAGCGCATGGGTGTAGGATCTTAAGCTCTGGGTTCCCGCTCTGCAGGCAGGCCAGTGCTCTGCTGTGTGGGCAATGGATCCATGGATTGTTATTACCGTTGAGATCGCAAACCCAATTCTCTTCTTCTTCTCACGTCTTCTCATGACCGCGGTTGTTCCTTCACCTTTGCGCTACGCCTACTACCCCGGCTGTGTGGCCCAGGGGGCCTGTCGTGAGCTGTATGACTCCACCGACCAGATTGCGCGGCATCTGGGCATTGAACTGGTGGAGCTGGAAGCCGCTTCCTGCTGTGGTTCGGGCACCTTCAAAGAAGAATCGGAGCTGCTGGAAGATACGGTGAATGCCCGCAACCTGGCTTTGGCGGAAGCGCTGGGGTTGCCGATGCTCACCCACTGCAGCACCTGTCAGGGGGTGTTGGGCCGCGTGAATGAAAAGTTAAAAGCTGCGAAAACCGCGAATCCAGAGTACTTTCACCAGGTGCAGGCCCTGTGCCAGAAAGGAGGCTGCGAGAGCTGCTACCAGGGCACAGGCGATGTGCGCCATTTGCTGTGGGTGCTGGCTCATGACTACGGCCTGGAGCGATTGGCCCAACAGGTCAAACGGCCTCTCCTGGGACTGCGCTGCGCTGCCTTCTACGGGTGTTATCTGTTGCGGGCCTACGACATCTCCCGCTTTGATGTGGCACGGGATCCCCGTTTGATGGAGGATCTCTTCGAGCGTTTGGGGGCCACCCCTGTTTGGTATCGCGGGCGCACCCAGTGTTGCGGCTGGCCCATTTCCAGCTATGCCCCGCAGCAGTCTTTCTCGATGGCAGGCCGGCATCTTCTGGAGGCCATAGAGGCGGGAGCGGATTGTTTGGTCACCCCCTGTCCCCTGTGTCACCTCAACTTGGACTCTCGGCAGCCGGAGGTGGAAGAGGTGATCGGGCGCAAGCTGGGGATCCCGATCCTGCATTTGCCACAATTGGTGGGCCTGGCCCTGGGGATCCCGGCGGAAAACTTGGGACTGAACCGCCATGTAGTACAGGTGGAAAGAGCCCTGCAAAAAATAGGCCGCTAAATCCCACTTGATGGCTGGGGGATCCCTGGGCAAACATCAGGTGGGGTCTGCCTGGGAAGGATATGCTATTCTGCCCAGCAAGGTACCCGTCCTTGTTCAAAAACCGCAAAGATCCTCGTAAGCTTAGATCCACCTACTGATACATTTACGCTGAACACTGCTGAACATCACTGTTCAACTATGCAGCGATAGCATTCTGTTTGTTTCCATTCGCGTTAGCGGGACGGAGTCCAAACAGAATGGCGGTATCCCGCAAAGCTTTGAGTAGAATACCCAAAGCGCAGTTTCCGTGTCGTCTTACTACCAATTTTCTGCTTTGCTTTGGCTACCATGTTGGCAGACTCGAAAGTAAACAGAAAGATCAACTGGTAGTAATCCGACTGAACATATCATATATTATACATTATTTTCAGTATAGTTGAGCTTATTATTGACTAGAGTCATGCTCCTGCTTAGCAGCTCCCTATGGTTGTCTCGGATCCCTTTGGCCTTGTTGTGCAAGAAGTGCAGCAGGGCGGGTACGCAGACCGAGTGAAAAAGCTGGTTTACTTTGCCTGCACCAGCACTTGGGAAAGCGATGTCAGCAAGTTGAACCAAATAGACCTGAAAGCTCTGCTGGAGCAGCTCTGCCGCCAGCACGCTACCCTTGATGCTTTGGGCCAGCGCTTTCGAGAGGCCATTAGCCGCATCAACAAAAAAGCCGAGTATGCCCGCGTCGCCAAGATGCTGCTAAGCAAGCTACAGCCCCTGTATCAACAGCCCCAAGCGGATCCCTCTAGCCCACTCATGCCCTCGCCCAAGGAGCCATCAGCTTGGGCCGCACCCTCGCCTATCTTGTCCTTGGAGTATGGAAGCCCACGACTGCAAAAGCAAGACTACGATCCCTTCGAGCTGCGGGCAGGGGTGATGCGGCAAACCAGCCCTTTGCGGGCCAAGCTGGTTCTGTTCACGGCTTTGTACCACAAAATAGAGCCCACCCTGCAAGGGTTGGCCGCCCTGCGGCGCTACAGCCTGGACGAGCTGCTCAGAGCCCTCTACGATGCCTGCGCCTCCCCCCAAGAACTGGAAGCCCGGCTGAAGGAGGCGGTGCAGCAGTTGCAGGAGCCGGATCAGGATGGCCAAGCCGCCAATGCTGTGCTGCAGATGCTGAAGCCTCTTTACGTTGACGTGCCCCCAGCGACCCTCCCCGGCGGAGGATTGGCTGCTGAGCCTCTCTCCGCCAATCTGGATTGGCTGAATACCGAAGATGCCGCTCGCGCGGGCGAGGCAGAGTCCCTGGCCAGCCCCATGACTTGGATTGACGCTGGGATCCCAGAAGATGAGGAAGAACCTGCAGATCCTCTGGCTTTTGCAACCTGGACAACACCACCCGGCCCCTCTTCTGACCTGCGACAGGAGATCCCAGAGTCCTGCCGCCAACTGCTCCATCACAGCGCCGGATCCTTGATGGTTGCCATCGAGAACACCCTAAGCGAGTTGGGCAACGCCCTGGACGAAGGTCTGCAGGATGAGGATCCCGCCCAATATCTGACCCTCAAACACCAGGTGCTGCGCGGCTTCTTGAGGGATGTCGAGGGATCCGCCGCAATGTTCATGGGGATCTTGAAAAAGCTAGAACAATCGGAGTGGCGCCTGGTGCAGCCCCTGCGCGTCAGCAGTGGGGAATACGCTTTGCCGGAGGCGATCACTGAGGTGCCCACCAACCTTGCGGATCCCTATGCTTCCCTGAGACAAGTCTTGGCCAGCAGCGAGCTGGCCCGGCAAAAGCCGCAGTTGGAGCAGGAGGTGATGCGCTTGGTGCGGCGCAGCGTCGGCTCTGTCAAAGCTGCTATCGAACAGGCCCTGAGCGAGTTGGGCAAGGCGTTGGATGAGCAGTTCCAAACCTGCACCCTAGAGGAAGCCTTGGTTCTCAAGTACCAAACACTACGCGCCTTTTTGCAGGAAGTGGGGGAGATCTCCACCAAATTTGCTGCTTTCTTGGATCGCATGGAGGAGGCAGAGCGCCGTCTGTTCGGGCTGGTTTGAAGCTCAAACCCGCTGTTTGGGGATCCCGTTCAACACTCACGATCAGCCGCGCCGAGTGTTGGGGAAACGCCTTGATTTTCTTCTAGAATGGCCGCTAGTTTGGATCCCCTCTCGCTTTTCTGAGCTCTCCCCCCTCCATCTATGGACGCCAAGGATCTGCTCCGGCTTTACCGGGCAGGACGAACCAACTTTGCGGGCGAAAACCTGGCCGCCCTTGACCTGAGCCGGGCCGATTTGATCGGGGTGGATCTCTCCCAAGCAAACCTGCACAGTGCCAATTTGATCTTCGCCTTCTTGGGGCGAGCCAAGCTGCAGAAGGCCAACCTCGTCGGGGCTAACCTTGGTGGGGCCAACCTCAGCCAGGCGGACTTGAGCGAGGCGGATCTCAGAGATGCCCAGTTGCACGGCGCCACCCTACAAGGAGCAGATTTGCATGGGGCCAACCTGACGCTGGCTCTGTTGATCGATGCCAACCTGCTGGATGCGGATTTGCGTTGGGCCAACCTCACCAGTGCCAACTTGGGGGGAGCTTGCTTGCGGGGGGCTAATCTCCGTTTCGATAGCCGCCGGGGAGCGGTATTGCGCAACGCCAATCTTAGCCGCGCTGATCTCAGCGGAGCCAACCTGTCGGGAGCGGATTTGACACGGGCCGACCTGAGCGGGGCCAACCTAAAAGAGGCCAGTTTGATCAAAGCCAACTTGCAAGGGGCCAATCTGCAGCAAGCCCGTTTGCAAGGGGCCATCCTGAGCGAGACCGACCTGAGGGGGGTTTCTTTTTTGGGGGCAGACCTGCAAGGGGCGCAGATGGCGCGGGCCAACTTGAAGGAGGCGATACTTCGCCAGGTGAATTTGACAGAGGCCAACTTAAGCGAGGCGGATCTGGCCGGGGCCGATCTTTCCGCGAGTTCTTTGTGCTCGGCCAAACTGGCGCGGACGGATCTCAGTCGGGCCAATCTGGCCGGGGCCGATTTGCGGTGTGCCAACCTGGTGGATGCCTATTTGGGCCGCACCAACCTGGAAAATGCCGATCTCGGCGAGGCAATCCTAACCCGAGCCGATCTGAGCACAGCCAACCTCAGCGGGGCCAATTTGCGCGGGGCAACTCTGCCGGATGGACGGGTAGGCTGATTGGACAGACTCGCTACCGTATGAGGACGAGGATTCTTGTCCCTGAGTGAGACGGGGATCCGCCCCGGAAAAGGTGAGGTTTTCCCCTGCCCCAGAGGGGCCACAACCGCTACCCTACAAGGGAAGGATGGGTCAAAGAGATCCGTGAACAGCCGCCGATTTCTGTCCTTGATGGAAGCTTTGTGGGCCGATCTGCCCTTGCCGGAATGGTTGCCGGGGGCAGGAGAGCGCTCCTGGCAGCAGACGGTGGCAGCCCTGCTCCAGCTATGGCAAGAAGTTGGACAGTTTGGGGTGGTGATCGGTGGGCCGGTGTCTTGGTGGCCCCCCTGGGTGGTTCGGGATCCGCTGCCTCAACTGCCGTCGCCCATTGACGCTCCAGAACCGAACCTGAAGCTGCGGGAGCTGGCCCGTGAAGATCCCTGGCTGTTTACCCCTGACTTGTCCCCTGAGTCGATTCTGACCCCTGGCCAGACGGTGATCCCTCTCCTGCCGCAGGATCCCCTGGTGGAGGAGCCTTTTTTGCTGGTGCTCACCCCTGTTTTTTCGGCGGTGGCCGCCCAAGGGCATCACCCCCACACGCGGCAGAGGGGGATGATGGTGTCTTTTGAGCCGGAAGTGGTGCATCGGGCTTGGCAGATCCTAGAGCAGCGGGTTCAACAGGGTAGGCCGGATCGCTTGCCCTTCTGGCAGGAGCTGATCAAGCACCATCCCCTCATGGAGCCTCATGTGCGGGTGCTGGCCCGCTTCAGCAGCCTTCTTCTGCTGGGAAACCTGGCCGAGTCGGGATCCCCGCCCGCTCGCTTACCCCCCGCCAGAGCCGAGAACTCCCCTGCGCCCACAACCCGGCCAGAAGATTGGCAGAAGCGGCGGTCTCCTCCTTCCCATGGCCAGCCTGCCGGTCAAGGCCAACAGAACAGCCTTTCGGAGGCAGAACTGTTGCGGGCTCTCATCCACGAGATCCAGACGCCCCTCAGCACCATCCGCACCTTGGTTAGTCTCATCCTGAAGCGGCACGATCTGCCGTCGCGGGTACGGGAATACGTGGAGAAAATTGACCGCGAATGTACCGAGCAAATCAACCGCTTCGGGCTGTTTTTCCAGGCTACAGAAACGGTGATGCCCGCTGCTACCCCACAGGAGGGGCGTCGGCTTCAGCTAGAGCCCATTGCGCTGGTGGACTTGGTGCGGCAAAACCTGCCTCGCTGGCAGGAGCAGGTGGAACGGCGGGGATCCCAACTGGAGTTGGAGATTCCCGATGAGCTGCCGGATGTGGTCAGCGATCCCAAGGCGCTGGAAGCGGTGCTGTTTGGCATGGTCGACCGCATTGCCCGCAGCACGCCGGCTGGCAGCCACATTCGCGCCCAGTTGGTCAGCGCAGGGGAGCTGGTCAAACTTCAGTTTCAGGTCAACACACCTGAGGGCAGCGACGCCACTGTTGCCTCAGAGCCCAAATCCCCTCAGGCGATTGGGCAGTTGTTGGTCGTGCAGCCGGATACCGGTGCAGTGAGCCTCAGCCTTCCCGTCACCCAAACTCTGTTCCGCGCCTTGGGGGGCTACCTCACCGTGCGCCATCGCGCCCGTCGGGGGGAAATTCTCAACATCTACCTGCCCCGCCAGCTATAAGCCACCCAGTTGGGATCCCGATAGCGTCTCAGGATTGATATGGCGGATTGCAGGGGAGGTAGGGCTAGGATCGATCTGCCAGCGCCGGGAGAGTCTAGGGATTGGATCCATGCCGAGAGCCAGAAAAGTTGCTGAACACCATCCAGAGCCTGAACCCGTCTGCGGAGCCGGAGAACCCAAGGTTAAGGGGGTCACTCTTTCTGCCCAGCAGCTTTCCACTTTGCTTCACGAAATGCGCAATCCTCTCACCGCCCTGAGCACGCTGGCCAAGTTATTGCAAAAACGCTTGCCCCCCGAGGATCGCAACCACTGGATTGGCCTGAGCATTGAACAGGAGTGCAAGCATTTGCAGGAGCTGCTCGCGGAGTTCGAGCGTTTGGACGGGATCCCGGCCCCCCTCCAGCTTCAGCCCCTCTCCTTGGCCGACCTGCTGCGGGAGTGGATCCCCATCTATCAAGCCTTGGCCGAAACCCAGGGACACCACTTTCAAGCCGTTCTGCCCCCTTCCCTACCCCCTGTACAAGCCGATCCGCGCGCCCTGCGCCAGGTGCTTGATAACCTGATCGACAACGCTTGCAAGTACACCCCGCCCCCAGGTGAGATCCGGCTGAAGGTGGAGCTGGGTGAAGATCCCTCAACTGCTTCGCAACGGGAAGTGTTCGTTGCCGTCTGCGACAACGGCCCCGGCATCCACCCTGAGAACCTGGAGCGGATCTTCGATCCCTTTTTTCGGGCAGATCTTTCTAAGCCAGGGCAGGGGCTGGGGTTGGCCATTAGCCGCGACCTGGCCACCCGGATGGGCGGAGATCTCCAGGTGGAAAGCTCCCCCCAAGGCTCCTGTTTTCGCCTGAGATTGCCCACAGGTTAGTAGGAAGATTGTAGAGATATGGGATGGCAGGTGCCGCCAAACGCTTGAACGCTACCCAGGAGCTGCAGATGGCCTCTTCTCCCCCAGCCAAACCCGAACCCCCTGCTGCCAGTCCAGCAGCCCGCATTCTGCTAGTAGATGATGAACCCGGCTTACGGGAAGCGGTGCAAGCCTACCTCGAGGACAGCGGCTTTGAGGTGATCCCGGCGGCCAACGCCCAGCAGGCTCTGCAACTGCTCAGCACGGCCCAGCCTCAGTTGATCATCTCCGACATCATGATGCCGGGCATGGATGGCTATCAATTTTTGGCCCAACTGCGAAAACTCGAGCCCTACAGCCATCTGCCGGTGGTGTTCCTCACCGCCAAGGGGATGACCGCCGACCGCATCCAGGGTTACCGGGCCGGTGTCGATGCCTATTTGCCCAAGCCCTTCGATCCGGAGGAGCTGGTGGCCATTGTCTCCAATCTCATTGAGCGATCCCGCGCTGCCAGCCCTTCGGAGGTGGTGGCCCGCGAGCTGGCCTCGATTCGCGCCCTGCTGTCGGAGCGCACCCTTGCCACAGCCACGCCTGCCCAGACCTCTGCCCCCACCCCCCTGCCCCCACCCATCAAGGTAGAGCTGACGCCGCGGGAACAACAGGTGTTGGAGAAGGTGGCAGAAGGGCTGATGAACAAGGAGATTGCCAAGCAGCTGCAAACCAGCGTGCGCAACGTGGAAAAATACGTGACCCGCCTGCTGAACAAGACGGGCACCAGCAGCCGCACCGAGCTGGTTCGCTATGCCCTTACCTATGGCCTAATTCGGCTATAGCCCTCACCCCCAACCCCTAGGAAGACTGAAGAACGTGAGACACGGTTTTATCGCTGGGGCTTTGGTGGCACAGTAACCAGCAGCTCCAACCCAAAGGCGTGATCCCCGGCAGGGTAGCTGGTAATGCCCAGCCCATCGATGCGGGTCAGCAGCTCACGGGCCTCCGGCTCCAAGCCTGCCAAACCACCCGGTAGTGTGGCCTCCAGCACTGTTCGGATCCCTTGCCAATTCAGCAAAAAGTAGCCGTAGTTGGGCTTGGGCAACTGATCGTAGAGGGTTTTCAGCGGCTCGGTTTGGGGAAGCAAATTGCCCTGGCGTTGGGCGAGGGTTTGCAGCGCCGCCGTGCTGCTAGTCACGATCAAATAGTTGCCTTCCCAGGCGCGGGTCAAAAGCGGGCGGTTAAACAAGGGATCCGCCCACGTCACCTGTCCACCCGCCTCCGTTACCCCTACTCCCGATTCTTGGGCCAGCCGATCCAACTGAGTCAGGGCCGCGTTGGCCTTGTCTTTTTGGCTGGTCTCGATCACCAAGGCTGCTCCCATGCCCTGCAACAGGGGATGGGCCTGGGCATCCGGTGCCACCAGCAGGGCCATCTCCCCATCCATCCAAGCCAGCAGATCTTTTTCCAAGTCCAGACGGGTATTGGCGCGAAACTCAGCCCGCAGCTCCTCTAACGACTCCTTGACCGGCGGATCTTTCTCCAGCTCAGGCATAACGGCTTGCCAGCGCTGGGCGATCTGTTGGGTGGTCAGCACCGCCAGGGCATTGCCGGGCAGCCGCTGAATAAGTTCGCCGCGAGCCGGTTGCCACCCCCCCTGCACCTGGGTTTTCGGATCGGTCTGGGTCAACATGCGCAGCCGTAGGCCCTGCTCCTGCCAGTGGGCAGCCATGGCCAAAGAGCGCAGGGGTTGCAGGGATCCCAGCGTCGCCGGATCCAGATCCTGCATCCAGTCTTTGAAAGATTCGGGATCCTCCTGCAAAGCCTGGAAGTTGAAGTAGGCAAAGGCCAGCGTGCCGCTCTTATACAGATCGCCAACAGCGGTGCGGAAACTTTCGGAGCGGCCAATCGGCTCTGCTTCGCCGCGATACACAGCAATCGCCTGCTGCATCACCCTTGGGTCGTTGGCCACTGCCACAAAGCGGTTGCCAAACTCAGCAGTTACCCATCGCTCGCCCGGCTCCCCGTTGGTTTGCACATAGAGGGTGACCCCCTGCTCCTGGCGCTGCTCGAAGTTGGCCCCTTCTGCTGCTGCCTGTTGCCGCACCTGGGCCAAGAATTGCCCAGACAAATCAGCGTTGCGGGTGCTGGCTCCAAACAGGATCCCAGGCACCGGCTCGGCAGCTCCGGGCACCAGATTGGGGATCACCACTGCCATCGTGAATTGCTCGCCAGCCCAAGCTTGCATCTCTTCCCGAGAGAACTCCTTGCCGGTTTCAGCCAAAGCTTCTGCCGTCCAGCTCTCCCACTGGGCCAAAAGGTCAGGGTGAGTGCGAAAAGATTCTTCCGGTTGGGTAGAAAAGGTCAGCACCAGGGGCGCCGACTGGGGAACCAGCGCGGTTTCCGGCAGAACATCGCCGGTCAACTGTACCTGTGGCCCTCTGAGTTGGCAGGATCCCAGGAGCCAAGAGCTCCCCACCGCCATCAACGTCAGAGAGAGAGGGCGCAGCCGAGAATGAAGCTGGACTTGCATGGCGGCTACCTAAGCAGCTAGTGGATATAGCCAATCGTAGCATCTAGGCATGAGCCTGCAAACCCAAATTTTCTGTAAGTGAAAAAATAGTCCACTCTAGCACAAGTCAAGATAGTCTAACAAGATAGTCTAAATTGTGAGTAAACCTACGGCCTGTTCACAGATCAAGGGATACAAAACGTCGTGTTTCTGAGGCTTGATTCCGATGAGTCCAGAACAGGCAGGCTTACAGCTGTATCCTGTAGCCTCTTAATAGGCTGTAGCGTAATAAGATCCCAAACTCGGCCTGGAGGAGCTGTAGTGAACCAAAGTCCACGAAATGCTTGCCCCGCGGCGATAGCAGCCAAGACAGGAATAGTTATCAGTTGAACATTTCCTGCAACAAACTTGAAGCTTTCCTGTACATGTTGCTTTTCCCCAGGCAATGACACTTCTCCCTTTGCCAGAAGTTGCAATCCTTGCTATGCTTGAGCTTAAGCAGAGCTACTCCTTCTCTCTAGCAGGAAGATCAATGGGGGTCATTAGCTGTGACGCAAGCCACCAACTTTGAACAGCTGGGAACTTTATTTTGGCAAGGATCCTACTCTGCCTTTTTTGCCCAGGCCGAACAAGAAAGTATTCCCTCAATTCTCCTAGAGACCATTGCTCTTTCCATCGCTCCTGAGTTTGCAGAAAGGTACAGGGGTGGATCTCTAGAAGGGTTATTGTGGCCACAGACAAAGCGACTTTTGCAAGTTCTGTCGATTGTCTATCAACCTGTTGCAGAACGCATGCGGGAGGAAGCCCTAAAGCTTCCTGTACACCACCACCATAGACTTCAGCTGCTGGCGCACAGCCTTGACTGCTTCGCTAGAGCTGGGGAAGAGGATTGGGTGTGGTTAGTATTGAAGCAAATTCTAGAAGATTGGCCTCCAAATGCCTTTATCAACTCTCTTTACGATCCCCAGACAGGCGAGGAAGTGGCGCGCCTGTGGCTATTTCAGGTTACTCAATACCTTCGTGACCTCTCTCAGGAGGAGGCTGATGCCTTTTTACCCACAGCCAGTTCCTTCTATCATCGAGAAGCTGCTGCTGCGTATGGCCGCTGGGTCAATCAGAAACGGAACGGCGACTCCGCCTGGCCAGAGTGGTATATCCCACCAGAAATCCGGCTAGATGAGCCTTTTGGAGCAGCTCTTGCAGAAATTTGCAGGGATCCCTCCCTGCGGGTGGTGGTCGAGGTAGGGGCCAGTAGTGGAGAAGGATCCACAGCTGTTTTGCGCTACGCCCTTCCTGACTCTGTTCGCATCTACAGCATAGAAGCTCATCCTGAGCGCTACAAAGAGTTGGCTAGAAGGGTAAGCAAGGATCCCCGCTGTATCCCCATTCACGCTGCTGCCCAACCTAGGATCGCTACAGTGGAGGAGGTGGAAGAATGGCTGAAATCTTGCTCCAGCTTTTGGGCCTCCTATAGCCGAGAGCAGGCTCTGGAATGGCACCAGGAGGGACAAGATTTACTCAAGTCTGTTCCCACGGATGGGGCAAGCCGAGTTCCCAACCCCGACCTTCTTCTCATTGACGGCGGCGAGTTTACGGGCTGGTATGACCTGCAGGTTTTTTTAGAGCGAGGTGCTCGTCCCAAGTATATTGCCCTGGATGACATCTTCGCTTTTAAGAACAGCCGTTGCTTGACGGAGCTCCCCAGCTATGGCTACCGACTCATTTGCTGGGGAAATGTCCGCGAAGGCTTTGCCATCTTTAAAGACAGCAGAGCCACTCTTCCCATTCACTTCTTCACCATTGTTTTAGACGGGGAGCCGTACATTGAGCGCCACTACTCCACCCTCTGCGAGTTGGATAAGCTAGGGATCCCCTGGCAGTGGGTGGTGGTCGAGGGCGTTGCTGCCTTACGCCATGACACAGGGTGGAGCTTAGCCAACGGCGGCCGCATCCCTGAGGAATACTCCCAGGGGCACAGCTTGGATGGTACGGTCGAATACTTGAGGGACTTGGCAGCCAAAGACAGCCGTGTTCGGCTTGTTCAGAAGCCCGATGGCCAGTTTTGGGATGGCAAAATTGAAATGGTCAGGGCAGCCCAACCTGACTATCCCTGCTTGCTGTGGCAGTTGGATGCAGATGAAATTTGGACAGTCGAACAAATCCGGCGGGTTCATCGACGCTTTGAAGCAGATCCCACTCTAGAGGCGGCCCAGTTCTACTGTCGTTACTTCGTGGGCCCCAATCTTGTCCTGGACAACAAAGGTAAGTGGGGCAACAACCCCCAGATGGAGTGGTGGCGGGTCTGGAGATGGGATCCCTCTGAGTGCGAGTGGCAAACTCACGAGCCACCTGTATTGATCCGAAAGGGACGACTTCCCGAGAGGGTTCTGACCGCAGACCAAACGGAAGCAGAGGGCTTAGTGTTTGACCACTATGCCTATGCATTGCGAAAGCAGGTGGAGTTTAAGGAATCCTACTACGGCTACCAAGGAGCTGTCAGAGCTTGGGAAGAGTTGCAAAAAGCGGAAAAGCCCTGCTCGCTGCAGCCCTTTTTCCCCTGGGCATACGGGGATCCCTTGGTGGTAGAGGTGCGGCAACGTCTTCACCTATTTGTGGACGGGGTGTTCTTCCAGAGGCACCAAGCTGGTATTGCTACAGTTTGGCGCAACTTACTGCGGGAATTGCCTCAGCTGGGGATTCGCATCACTTTCTACGATCGGGGTGGCATGGGAGAGCTACCCCAGGGTGTCGAGAGAATGCAGGGTCACCCCTTTAGCTACGCCCGCTGGGATGATCCTGAGTTGAGACAAGCTTTTATTTGGTCAGGGGCTGATGTTTTTATGAGCACCTACTATACATACCTGCCCTCTGACATTCCGCAGGTGCTCCTGCTCCATGACATGATCCCAGAAGTGCTGGGTTGGGATCTCTCAGATCCCATGTGGCGCCAAAAGCACGCAGCCCTTGAAGCAGCCGCTCGCATTGTAGCTGTTAGCCAAAACACGGCCTGTGACTTGCTGCGTCTAACTGGCAAAGAGGCAGTAGTAGCTTACCTTGGGGTTGACACCAGTGTATTCAAGCCGGATCCCTCAGCTATTCCCAAGCACTGGCTGCTGATTGGATGCCAGCAAGGCACTTACAAACGACATGAGTTATTTTTTGAAGCTTATCAGCAGTGGTCCTATAAGCCTTTCCCTGTCCTTTGCACTCATTCCTGGTCGACTCCAGAGGCTTATCGACAGGCGGCAGCTCCGCAACCTGTTATGAATGCTTATCTAGATCTGCAGCAGTTGGTTCATCTGCAGCAGTTGGTTCAAGCCTACCAGAATGCCGTGGCGCTGGTTTACCCAAGTGCATATGAGGGATTCGGGCTACCCGTATTGGAGGCCATGGCCTGTGGGACCCCTGTCATTATCTATCCCAACTCTGCCTTAGTGGAAGTAGGAGGAGAAGCTGCATTTTATGTAGAGGACTCTTTGTCGGACACCTTGGTTCAGGTTCTGGATCCCAAGTTGCGCGCTGAGAAAGTCAGGAAAGGCTTAGAGTGGGTTAAGTCTTTTACCTGGGAGCGCATGGCTAAAACCATCCAGGAAGTTCTGCACCTTGCAGTCAAGCCAAGCCTAACAGCCTTGTAGTCTTGGCAAGCATCTTGCTGCTAACCAGTTTCACAGTGCCCCCACTGCCGGTGTGGAACCTCAACCCCTAACTTCTGGAGGAACGGTCACTCTGGCTCGAGCCTGGGCAACCAACCCATCCACGTACTCGTTCCAGCGCAGACCTTGGTGGGCTGGGATCCAGACCACCCGCACCTGAGGGCACTCCTGCTTGAGTTGATATAACTCCTCAACCAGATCCAAGTTTTCCACTGGCCCTGTGCGCCGCCGCCATCCCTGGGCTGCCCAGCGCTCCATCCAATTGTTGTAAGTCTGCACGCAAAGGTGGGAGTCGCTGTAGATGGTATCGACGCCGTTGCCCTGGGTGTGGCGGCAATACCGCAAAGCCCGGATGAGGCCGGTCAACTCCATGCGGTTGCTGGTGCTATCGGGATCCCCTCCCCAAAACTCTTCCACAACCCGATCATCTTGAACCACCACCACGGCCCATCCCCCTGGCCCCGGATTGGGAGAACATCCCCCGTCCGTGAAGATGCCGCTGCGGGGGCAGGCAGCCAGACGGCTGGGGCGCGCTCCTTTGCGGCTGCGCATCCGTGAAACCTTGGCCATGGTGCTCATCCGGCGCTAACGGCAACATTTGGGATCCCGGCTCGACAACAGACACTGCATCTTACCGCACAAGGGCGTGCCAGCACCGCTATTTAGTGTATCTAGTTCCGGGAAAGTTTTACTTTACACTATCAGTAGTATAAACCTCGTCAACACCAGCTCACGTGACGTAAGGTTAGAGAGACAGGGAAATTCTGCCAAAACGGCGCGAACAAAAACCCCCAGAAAATCTGGGGGAGGAGTGGTGTGTTGAGGTGATGAATACTCGCATGATATCTCTCGAATTCGGTGAGTAGGCCAAACCGGCGAGAGATCCCTGCGTTTTTTTGCAGAAATCATTGCAGATACTGGAAAGCATCAGACACTAGAGACCAGCGCATCAAAACTGAGCTTATTTCATCTTGATCAGGTATAGTGCTCGCTCTCGGAGAACTACCTATTTAGACACCAGATGTAGAGAAGCCTTAATGACTTTATCCTACGCACCTACCGCCGACACTAGGGGTTGTGTCAAGCCCAAATGAGCATAGAGACGGGAAAAGTCAAAATTCGCTGACATTAGCTCTTGGATGCAGCGGACTTTCACCTCCTCGTGCAGGCGAATCTGCCCAAAAACCCGTTCGATGCGGTTGATGGTGGTGAAGGTGTCCAGATCCACCGAGAGAATCGGCACTTCCAGCTCTTCTGCTCGAGACTGAATGCGGGGATCCAGAGGGAGCTTGCCGGTCAAGATCAGGCAGAGGGTGGAAGTTTCCAGGGCGGCCAGTTGAATATCGGTGCGGTCTCCGCCGGTGATCACCGCCTTGTGATCCAGCTTACGGAAGTACTTCAAGGCCGAGTTGACGTTCATCGCCCCTACCGCAATGTCTTCGACCATCAGGTCCATCCGATCCGGACAGCAGAGCACCTCGGCATCCAGTTGCCGCACCAACTCCCCAACGCTGATGCTGCGCAAAATGCGATGGGAGGGCAAAATCCCCAGCACCGGGATCCCGTGTCCCTCCAAAAAAGGCCGAATGATCGTTTTTGCCGGTTGCATTTGGTCAGGTGGCACATCGTTCAGCAGCACGCCTGCCAAGCGGGATCCCAGTTGACGATGGACAAAGAGAAGAGAATCAACAGCCAAGGAGGAATGGTAGCGACTGATCAGCAGTACCGGAGCATCCAGGGCTTGGGCCATCTTGGCCAGCGACAGGCCAAACAATTCCCCCTCGTAAAGATCGGCTGGGCCTTCCAGCAGCACCAAATCGGCAGGGGAGCGCTGGACAAACTCCAACAGAGGGGCAACCGGGCACTCTGGAGCTGGATCCCCGGGAGCTCGCTTCATTTGAGCCAGCAAAGCCTCTTCGTTGAGCCGGAGCAGCATCGGCGGCATTTGATCCATCGTCAGCCGCAGAGACTCCGCCACAAAGCGCATATCCGGATCGCCCCCTTCCAGCGAGCAATCTTCCCGCTCGCAAGAACCGATGGGCTTCCCATAGGTGACTTTTATCCCTTGCTGCTGCAGATGCTTGGCCAAACCCAAGATGGCAGCCGACTTACCGCTGAAGGGCTCAGTAGAACCAATTAAAAGGAACTTGGACACGGATGGCTCCCGGTAACGAGAGGGACGAAGGGATCCCTTACTCAGTCTAACGGAGGCTGCTCTCTCCTCAGTTCTGGACTAACCGATTAGGATCGACTCTTCAGGGTAGGTTACCAACGGGCGGGGCTGTTGTTGAGCCAAGGCCAAGACAATCGTCAATGCCCCCAACCGGCCCCAGAACATCACCAGCACAATGATCAGTTGGCCAAACCAGTTGAGCTCCCCGGTAAAGCCCGTCGAGAGGCCGCAGGTGGCAAAGGCGGAGATCACCTCAAACAACACCGGATCCAACCTACTGTTACTGTGGGTCAGCAAAATCAACCAAGCCGCCAACAATACCACAAACAGAGAAACCGTTAACACCGCTGCCGCCTTGCGCACCATGGAGGGATCCAAGCTGCGCCCGGCAATCTGAGCGCTGGGCAAACCGCGGGCATAGCCCCAGAGGGCCAACACCAACACCGCCAAGGTGCCGGTGGTCATGCCGCCCCCCATAGAAGCTGGGGCTGCCCCAATAAACATGAGAGCCATCAGCAGCAACTGGCTTGCCGGGGTCAAATCCTCAATGGGGATCCCGGCAAACCCAGCCGTTCGGGCAGAAACCGACTGAAAAAACGTCAGGCCCAAGCGGTGGGGCCAGCTCACCTCCAGCAGGGATCCACCGGGCAAGCTCTCTCCCAAAAACAAACCAATGCCGCCCGTGCAGAGCAAAACCACCACCACGCCCAGGGTAATCCGGGTGTGCAGAGAGGGGCGGTGGCCCCGCGGCCAGGTTAACAAATCCGACAAAACCGGGATGCCCAAACCGCCGATAAAAATCAGACCGGCCAAAATCGCCAGCGACAGACCGTCTGTAGGGATCCCTTCCCGGCCAAACAGGTCAAATCCTGCATTACAAAAGGCGGACACCGCGTGAAAAATAGCCAGAAAAACCGCCCGCTCCGGCCCATAGAGATCCCGCCAATGCACCCAGAGCAGCAAAGCCCCCCCCAACTCAATGAGAGTGACCCCCAGCAGCACCCGCCGAGTCAATTCCAAGATCGCCCCCGGATCGATGAGCCCCAGCGAATTGCACAGCGCCAAGCGATTGAGCAGGGAAATGCGCCGCCCGATCAATTGAAACACCACCACCGCCAACACCATGAAGCCCACCCCGCCAATCTGAATCAGGATCAGCAGCACAATCTGGCCCAACAGGGTGAGATCCTCCGCCGCCACAATCGTCGAGAGCCCCGTCACGCTCAGGGCCGACATGGCCGTAAACAGCGCCTCATTCCAGCTTAAGGGATCCCCACGCCCGATCCCCGGCAACATGAGCACCAAAGTTCCCACCACTGCCAAGAGCCCCAACCCTGTGACCAGCCGCAATGGCGGCGGCAGCGGGCGACGCCTGTCCCCCCCGAAAAACCACTGCAGACGATTCCCAAAGGCCCTAGAGGACTGAGACAATGCCGAGCCCGGTGTCGGCAGGTGGCGGGCGCGGGATGGCACCGGTGGAACCAAGCGCTCAGAGCCCTCCTCTCGCGGAAGCGGGGCGGAGTCCTCTCTCATCGGAGCCCTCCCTACATTTCATTCAGCCGCGAGATGTTGGTATTGGCCCCCAGAACCACCAGCAAATCCCCCTTTTCCAGCAGGTAGTCTGCGGGGGGAGAGACCACCAGCGATTGCTTTCGCTTCACCACCAGCACCGTGATGCCGAAGCGGCGACGCAGATCCGACTCCGCCAGCGTATGGCCCACCAACGCCTCCGGCACCTGTAATTCCGTAATGCTGTAGCCCGGCTCCAGCTCTAGCTGATCTAGGATCCCCGGTGCTGTCAACACCTGAGCCAAACGGCGCCCTGCCTCTTGCTCCGGCAACACCACCCGATCTGCCCCCACTCGCAGGAGAATAGAGCGTTGCCGCTCGGTCGACGCCTTACAGACCACATTGCGCACCCCCAGACTTTTCAGGGCCACCGTCGTCAGCAAATTGCTCTCAAAATCGCTGCCAATGGCCACCACCACCGTGTCGAAGGAGAGGATATCCACCGCTCGCAGCGCATCTTCATCGCTGGAGTCGAGGGCCACCACCTGCGTCAGCTGATCCGCCAGGCGCTGCACGATCTCACGGCTGCGGTCGATCCCCAAGACATTGTGCCCTCGCTCCATCAAGGTGAGAGCCAAGCTAGAACCAAAGCGCCCCAGACCAATTACCGCATATTCACGATCCACCCGCTGCCGTTCGCGCCGGCGGAACGCAGTCCCTGCCATAGGATCTCCTGCCCCCTCTTTCAAGAACAGATCATAAGTTCATCCAGCAGGGATCGGAAGGGCCGCGACTCTAGGCCGACTCAGGCTTGGGCAGCGTAGAGGGGTGAGGAATCAGCTCGCGGGTGGAACGGCGCTCCACCATCTCTGCGGTGATGCGGATGTGCTTTAGGTCGCGGCGGGAGGGTGCCTCGTACATCACATCCAGCATTAGCTCTTCCACAATGGCCCGCAGGGCGCGAGCCCCGGTCTTGCGGCGATAAGCCTCTTTGGCAATGGCAGCAATGGCGGCAGGTTCAAACTCCAGTTCCACCCCGTCCATGCGCAACAGCTTCTGCGCCTGCTTGAGAATGGCGTTTTTGGGCTGCGTCAGGATCGCCTCCAGCGCCTTCTCATCCAGCGGATCCAAAGTCGCCACTACCGGGAGCCGCCCCGTGAATTCGGGAATCATGCCGTACTTGATCAAGTCTTCAGGCTCCAAAGCCTTGAGGGCATTGGCCATACGTTGCTCGCGGCTAACCGACAATTGCTCCCCTGGCTTGATAAAGCCCATCGATTTCTTGCCAATGCGCTGCTCGATTACTTTTTCCAGGCCAACAAAAGCCCCCCCGCAAATGAAGAGGATGTTGGAAGTGTCGATTTGAATGCAGTCTTGATAGGGGTGCTTGCGCCCTCCCTGGGGAGGCACGTTGGCTATTGTCCCTTCCAGCATCTTCAACAAAGCCTGCTGCACCCCCTCGCCGGAGACATCGCGGGTAATGGAGGGGTTCTCGCTTTTGCGGGCAATTTTGTCGATTTCGTCGATGTAGATGATGCCGCGCTGGGCCTCTTCTACGTCCATGTCCGCCACCTGCAGCAGGCGCAAAAGGATGTTTTCCACATCCTCGCCCACATAGCCAGCTTCCGTAAGGGTGGTAGCATCTGCAACCGCAAAAGGCACATCCAACATGCGAGCCAGGGTTTCCGCCAGCAGGGTTTTGCCGGAGCCAGTGGGGCCAATGATCAAAATGTTGGACTTCTGTAGCTCCACCTCATCCAGTTCCGAAACTCCGACGCTACCGGGGTTGGCCTTGGCAGCCAGACGCTTGTAGTGGTTGTAAACCGCCACCGACAAAACCTTCTTAGCTTTTTCTTGGCCAATCACATATTGGTCGAGATAGCGCATGATCTCCTGCGGCTTGGGCAACTGCGCCAAAGAAGGCAGGCTGCGGGAGGGTTTTTTGGGGGTTTCGCGACGGCCGCCGGCAGGGGCGGCAGCAGGAGGAGTGTTGCCGTCGTAGAGTTCCTCATCCAAAATCTCGTTGCAGAGCTCCACGCACTCGTCACAGATGTAGACCCCCGGCCCCGCAATCAACTTACGCACCTGATCCTGTGACTTGTTGCAGAAGGAGCACTTTAGATGGGAGTCATATTTGGCCATGGGATCCTCGTTGCTGCTTGCTCTTGGCTATCCTAATCCGGCAAAAGCCAGAAGAAAACTAAACCTTCCAATCCAGTCGCAAATTGGCTGCGAAAGCGTAAGGAGGCCGAAGTTGGTGGAATCTCACTGACCTACTAGTCTAGCATCTCCACTGGGCTCGTAGGGCTTGTTTCCGGATCCCCAAGGGGGCAGGGTGCCAAGAGATTCCCATGGGGATCAACTGGAAAGACTGGAGATATAGTCATTTCAAACTGGATTGAGACACTTCCCAAGCGCTCCGTGCCGCTTCCGCGACCACCCACTCTTCAAAAGGGAGCTGGGAAGCAATGCAACGGAGGTGTTTCATTCTTGCTTCAAAGTGACCATAAGCTTCTCCAGCGCTCTGCGCTACCCGTGCAAACGCCACAGCCTCGGTTCTCCCCAAGTGTCTTACAAGGAGGAAAACTGGAAATGGAAGGGGTGAGCCGTTTCGCTGCTATCGGGAATGGTCATACATCCTTTGGACGGATTTATAGAAAAACCGCCCGACTTGACGCCGAGCGGAAGATGGTGTGAGGAGTGAACGGAAACATGCGTCTCCGCTGATCCCATCATAGTTGAACTTATCTGGCACTGGCAAAGGAATCCTTCAGTTAAGTTGGATACTTTTTGGAGGTGTGGCCGTGCCTTTTTGTAACCAAAAAGGGGAAGGAACTGTCCGTGTTTCGTTCGCTTCCCCCTATTGGCGTCCACTCCTCACTAGAGATGAATCATAAATTATCCCTGCCGCTAAGACAACCCACCCTACCCAAGTTTTTCGGGGATCCACCCTGTCAAGGATGCAGATCACCGGATTCCACGGTGGGATCCAGCGCCAACAGCTCCGCTTCGGTCAGCAGGGGGATCCCCAGTTGTTGGGCTTGCTCCAGCTTGGAGCCGGGGTCAGAGCCCACCACCACGTAGTCGGTTTGGCGGCTGACGCTGGCGGTGACTTTGCCCCCCCGACTCTCAATCCAAGCCTTGGCCTGCTGGCGGGAGAGGGTGGGCAAGGTGCCGGTGATTACGAATTTTTTCCCGGCCAGGATCTGGGAGACGGCAGGGTTCTCCTGCTGAGGAAGAGCGGGGATCCCTAGCGCCTGCAACTCCTGCAACAGGCGACGATGGGCCGGCTCGGCAAACCAGGCCACCACCGCTTCCGCCACTTCCGCGCCTATCCCATAGATCTGGGCGATGGTTTCTGCGCTGGCTTGGGCCAAAAGCTCAGGGGTGGGAAAATGGCCGGCCAAAATCTGGGCGGTGACCACCCCCACATGGGGGATCCCCAGCCCGTAGAGCACCCGTTCCCAGGGCTGCTGGCGAGAGCGCTGAATGGCTTGCACCAGCTTTTGGCTGGAGCGGGATCCCATTCCCTCCAAACCCTGCAACTGCTCTGGGGTGAGGCGGTAGAGATCGGCTATGGTGCGCACCCCCAAGCTCTCCACCAATTGGGCTGCCCGCTTTTCCCCTAAGCCTTCGATATCCAAAGCATCGCGGCTGGCCCAGTGCTGCAATTGGCCCCGCAGCTTGGCCGGGCACTCGGGGTTGGGGCAGCGGGTCACGGCTTCGCCGGGGGGACGAACCAAAGGGGCGTGGCATTCGGGGCACTGGCTGGGCAGGCTGTAGGGAACGGCATCGGCAGGGCGCAATTCTTTTAGGATCCCGACCACCTCCGGGATGATCTCCCCGGCTTTGCGCACGATGGCAGTATCGCCAATGTGCACATCCAGCTCCCGCAGGCGATCGGCATTGTGCAGGCTGGCGCGGCTGACAAGGGTGCCGGCCAAAGGAACCGGCTCCAGCTCTGCCACTGGAGTGACGGCGCCGGTACGGCCCACGCTGGCCACGATGGCGCGGATGCGGGTGGGGACTTCCTGGGCAGGGTATTTGAGGGCAATGGCCCAGCGGGGAAATTTTTGCGTAAAGCCGGCCTCCTCCTGCAGCCGCAAGGAGTTCAATTTCACCACCACCCCGTCGCTGGCGTAGGGGAGCTGGGCACCCCGCCATCGCTCATAAAATTGGATCACTTCTCCCAAGCCCCGACAGACCTGGGAAAGGGGGTTGACTGGAAATCCCAATTCCTTGAGCTGCTGCAGACACTGCCACTGGGTTTGCGGGGGATCCCCGGCAGGCCATCCCTCCGGCCAGTGGAGGGCGTAGGCGAAGAAGCTGAGCTTGCGGGCAGCCACAACGCGGCTATCCAACTGCCGCAGGGTACCGGCAGCACAGTTGCGCGGGTTGGCAAAGGGGGGATCCCCGGCGGAGCAACGCTCCCGGTTAATCCGCTCGAACTCGGCTAGGGCCAGATAGACTTCCCCCCGCACCTCCAAAACGGGAGGCGGATCTGCTGTCGCCAGCCGCAGGGGAATCGAACGAATGGCGCGCACGTTGGGGGTGATGTCCTCTCCGGCCTGTCCGTCCCCCCGAGTAGCACCCCGCTCCAAAAGACCCTCGATGTAGGTTAGGGCCAAGGCGGCGCCATCAATCTTCAGCTCACATACATATTCCAGCTCTCCCTCTGTCCTGCTGTCGGGAACAGGGGCACGGCCCAAAACTCGCAGCAGGCGCTCTTGCCACTCCTCCAGTTCTTCTGGGTTGAAAGCGTTTTCCAAACTGTAGAGGGGGATGCGGTGGAAGACGGTGGGAAAATGCTCTGCAGGTTTTTCTCCCACCCGCTGAGTAGGGCTATCGGGGGTGACCAGTTCAGGGTAAGCCCGCTCCAGCTCTTGCAGCTCGCGGTAAAGGCGGTCGTAAACGCTGTCTTCCAGGATGGGCGCATCGTGGACATAGTAGGCAATGCTGGCCTTCTGCAGCAGGGTGCGCAGCTCGCGGGCGCGTTCTTCCAACTTGGGATCCATAACTCCTTGGGTGAGCAAGGTCTACCCCTAGGTTAGGGCTCCTGAGGAGCCAATAAGTAGGAGCCGATATTCTCCAAGCTGGGAGGATGTAGGAAGGGGATGGTCAAGATGGCCTGCTGGGAAAATGGCTGGGGGAGCTGGGCCAGAAGAGTCTGGTGACGACGGCGGAGGGCCTCTCCAAAGGGGGTAGAATCCTCTAACCACACTCGATTGAGAACGGCGTAGGGATGAGGGATCCCCAAAGCATCCAATTCCGCCAAGAGACGCTCGGTTTCCGCCAGAACTGCTTGCTCGGGGTTAAAGACGGGGATAAAGGTAACAAACTGGGGATCCTGGAGCTGCTGCCGAAGCTGTCGCACCTGGGCCAAGAGCTCCCGCATCCGCTGCGCCCATTCCGGCCTGCCCACCACATCCCGATATTTCAGCCACAGCTTCAGGGCCAAGCTTACCCAGCCCTCCAGAGCCTGGGGCATCTGCAGAAACCGCAAGAGATGGCCTGTGGGAGCCGTGTCCAGCACCACCAGGTCGAACTGCCCGCTCGTCTCCTGTCGGAGAACACTCAACAGGGCCATCACCTCATCCAAGCCGGGTGGGGGCATCTGCAGCAGTTGCCGCCACGCCTGCGGGTCGTATTGGACTTCCACCCCTGCCGTCCCCTCCCCCGCCAAGATGGCCGCCACCTCCTCCAGGTAATCCTGCCGGAATTGCTCCAGCACCGCCGCCGCATCGATCTCCTGCCCCAGCAGGTTGGGCAGCAGGGGAATGGGATCCTGACCCAGTTTCGTCTGAAACAGATCCCCCAACGAGTGAGCCGGATCGATGGAGACCAGCAAGAGCTGCTTGTCGGGATGGCGCTTGGCCAAGTTCCAAGCCAGGGCCCCGGCCACCGTCGTCTTGCCCACACCCCCTTTGCCCCCCACCAACACCAGTCGGATCCCTTGGGTCAAAAAATCCGGTAGGGACGGGATCCCCTTGAAGGAAGGGAAGAGGGTGGAGAAGAGAGACTTTCTCTTCTCTTGGCTCTCTGCTTTTTGCTCTGGGATCCCTTCCAACTCCAGCAGCACCTCTGGCAAGGGGCGAAGCTGCTGCACCAGCTCATCCAGGGCCGCCAACCCAACCGGCTCCTGTAGTTGATAAGGACAGACCCAGATAGAGTATCCGGGCAGCTCCTCCTGCAGGGCTTTGAGCACGCGCCCCTGTTCCTGTTGCCGCGCCGAGTAGAGAGGAGAGGGGAGAGCAGCGGGCAGCGAAGGTTGGCTGTTATTCTCTCTTGCAAGCAGCACCTGATTGACCAGAAGACCGCCGATGGGCACGCGGCGGTTTTGCAGTTGCTGACAAAAGCGGCGGGTTTCCGCCACGCTCAACTGCTCCGGGATCATCACCAGCCAAGCAGAGGTGCTCTCCGGATTGGTCAAGCGGGCTTTGCCCCCCTCAAGTTCCCCCTGCAACTGGGCCAAAAACGCATCCGCCTCATCCGGTCGATAGGTGCCTGTCAGGGCTTGGGCGATCTCCCGATGCTTGGCCTGAAAGGTGGCAAACACAGCCAGAAGATTATCCAAAAAGTCGGGCAGCTCCAACAGCCGCAGGGTGTGCCCGGTGGGGGCCGTGTCCAAGATAACGGTATCCACCTCCTCCCCAGCCAGCAGCCGGTTGACCTCCAGAATCGCCATCAGCTCATCCACCCCCGGCCAGGCTAAATCCCAGATCGGCAGCAGATCCTCTCGGCCAAACCAACTGCCCCGCTCGGCAATGAGCTCCAGGGCCGGCCCATAGGTTTGCCGAAAAGATTGCAACAAAATCTCCGCTTGCAAAGCCCGCACCTGCAAATTGGGGCGATCCGGCAAGGGTTGGGCCACATCCGTAACCGAGATTTGCAGCACGTCCCCCAGCGAGTGGGCGGGATCCGTGGACATCAGGAGCAGACGGCGCTGGGGATCCACCTGGGCCAGTTGGCGAGCCAGCGCGCAGGTCAAGGTTGTTTTGCCCACTCCTCCCTTGCCGCTGAACAGCAAGAGGCGTTGGGAAGCCAAGAGCAGAGGATGGCAGGAATGCTCCTCACTGTTAACGCGACTGAGTTGCAAAGGGATCCCCTCCCACATAGGTCGCCCCTATTTTGGCCTGGATCCCTCTTGGGGATGCTCTAGATCACTGCAAAGGTACTCCGCACCGCTGACGGGATGGGAAGAGCTTGTACGGGAGCAGCTCACCGCAGTTTCTCCTCTCCCAGCCACACCCGGCGACGTCCTCTGTCCCACACCAGCAGCGCGTGGATCCCAATCCAAAGTCCTGTCCACAGCCAGTTGTGCAGCCAGATTTTGCCCAGAATGGGCAGGGTCAGGCCCTCCGTTCCCCCCAAAACCAGGCCGGCGGCCAAAATCAGCCCTTCAAAAGCCAGAAACCCCAAGATGAGCATGGCCGGGATCCAGAGATAGTTCAGCAGCAGTTGCCTTGGCCGAAGCGGCTTGGACTGAGAAAACAGAGGTCGGTAACCGCCAGCAAGAGCAATCCCCACCGTGCCGATCCCCAGCACCAACCCCCAGGCAAACGAATCGGGAGTGCGGGGATAGTTGTGCCAGGTGTAGCCAAAGATTTGGTTGGCCAGCCAAATCATCAAAGCACTAATGGCTGCCCTTTGGCGGGTTAAAGTTGTGCCTGCAACAATACCAACAGTTACAAAAGGAAGGGTACATGTATAAGCAATATTGCTGAGACAGCCGACGGTGGTAAACAAGCTGGGCCAGAACCAGCCTTGGGCCAAATCTTGAGCAGCTTGTATCCAAAGTGGGGCTGGGATTAAGCGGCGAGAGCTGGGAATGGGGATAGGTTGAGCACTCGATTGCAGGCCAATCATGACTTTAATCTCCTGGAAAAAGGTGGTCTTTCAGAGGACAGCTATTAAGCAAATGCTCAAAAACAATTTGCCGAGCTACTTGGGGAGTAACCCGCTTGTACCAGGTGCGATCCCCAGAGTAAAAAACCACGGGCCCCTGTTGGCAAACTTCCAAGCAGCCTGAGGTGATAACCTGTACGTCCAGGTTGGCTTCTCGAAGAGCCGATTCCAGAGCTTCCACAACCGGTTGGTAGTTGCGGGAAGGATAACAACGGCTGGAACGACAAACGGCAAGGTAGGGACGTTTAAGAGGGTTATCCTCATAGGGGATCCGCTCTTTCCCCTGCACATAGATGGCGCGGATGCGCTCGTAAAGAGAAAGCTTTTGGTAATCTGCTTTGCCTTCCGGCAGGTAGTCTTCCTCTGGCCCCAAAAAGGGGCTGGGCAGAAAAATCTGCAGCAAAGGCTCTTCTGCTCCATTCCAGAATTGGATCCCCCACATGCGGGGCTGACCTTGGGGATTGAGGCGCCGGTAGAGAGCAGCACGGCTAACCAATCTTTTGCGGCGCAGCTCGGGTGGGGTCTTGCGATGGGGGCCGCCTTGGTGCTCCTCCAGGCACAAATGCAGGTGCCAAGTTTCGGTGGCAACGGTTAGATAGCCATCGTAGAGCACGCACAAAGCTGGAGGTTTCTTGAAAGCCAGCTCCAGCACCCCGCCTTCCGCCACATGGCCCACCTGGATCTCGGCCCAGTGCTCTTGAAACAGCTCGTAGAGCAACGGCCCCAAGCAGTCAATATGGGCAGGGATCCCTTCATAAAGGGTTGTCCAACCCGTCAGAGAAACTTCCTGCCAAGCTTGATGGAGGGGGGTTATCCAGGGGGTAAAAGTGGCCATGAGAAAGCTCCTCAGTGCAGTGGTGGAATACGAGCAATCACCCCTTTTTTGAGAGGGCGCTCGGCCCAGGGTAGGATCCCATCTGGCTTGGTGAGGTAGAGCTCTGCTGTCTGCAGAATGAGATCCACATCTTTTGGATCGAGATCTCCAAAAACATAGGTCATCTTTTGAGGTGCTGCCAACGCAACGACACAAGCATGGCTGCAGCCGCTCATACAGGCAACCGGCTTCAGGGTCAGTTGAGGATTGAGGGTTTGAGATTGCAGGGCAGACAGCAGCATTTCTCCCTTGCTAATCCCTTCTTTTTGGCCGTTAACCCACCGAGATCCGCAAGTGACACAAACCCAAAGACAATGGCTGCTGGGTTGCTGGGCAGCGCTGCCAGCTTGGATGGGCAACTGGGAAGTTGATCGAGACATGGTGCTCCTTGATATAGTCATAGGTTTCTGTCCAAGCAAAGGGTGTGAGAAGAGGCAAAGACGATCTCAATGTCTTGGCCAAGGATTCAGCAGTGAGTTAGACAGCTAAAAGTCAGCCTCAAGTCGCTCTAAAATTGGCCCCTTAAATTAAGCCGAACGGTGCGACCCACTCCGGGGTAGCCGGGGAAAACCTCATATTGCTCATCCAGCAGGTTATCAACCCCCACTTCTAGAGCGAGATTTTCTGCTACTGGGATCCCTCCCCGCAGAGCCAGGTTGGTGTAGCCGGGCAGAGATTGGGTATTGGCGTTGTTGGTAAAGAAAGTGCCAATGTGATGCAGGAAAACTGAGGCATACCGATCCTCTGCATCGCGGTAGCTCAGGCCCAGGTTGAAGCTGTCTGCTCCCACGAAGGCTAGCTGTTTGCCAACCGCTTTGGGATCCAGCGCCGAGCGGATGATGGGATCGTTCAGGGTGTAGTTGGCAAAAAGAGTCCAGTTTTCCCCCAATCGCAAATCCAGGGCTGCTTCCAAGCCCGTGTATTCCACGAGCTCAATGTTTTCGTAGGTTCCCCTGCGCGGGCCAGTGCTGACAAAGGTAATGCCATCGCGGATGCGGTTATGGGCAAAGGTCAAGCGCAGTAGGCCAAAATCTCCCAAAGCCTGATCCAGGCCAATGTCAAAACTCTCTCCCCGCTCCGGTCGCAAATTGGGGTTGCCGTCGACTTCAAAAAAGCCGCGCAGCCGAAAGAACAGGTTTGAGATCAAGGGGGTGCGAAAGCTGCCGGCATAATTGGCCCTCAGGGTGGTGCCTTCTGCCAAAACCCAGCGGATCCCTGCGGCAGGAGAGGTGGCCGAACCGTTGACCAGATTGCTCGAATCTTGGCGAACACCTAAGTTGAGATAAAAGTTGGGCTGTGGCCTGTAATCCAGGCGGGCGAAGAATGCCCCCTGATTCACAGTATTGTCATAGTTGACGTTGGTGGATCCCCTGGCAAAGGAGAAGGTGGTGTTGCGAGCTGAAATGGATCGGTAATCCGCTCCTAGAGTAAGCTCCAGGTTTTCAGCAGCCTTCCAGGTGTATTGCAGTTGGGATCCCCACCCCGTTCGCAGGATCTCATCCCGGGATCCCTGGCTTTGTGGGGCGCTGAAGCGATAGTTGAGGTCGTCAAAAAATACCCTGGCTTGCAGGGATCCCCTCTCTTGATCCCACAGCCAACTGAGATCTAACAGCAGGTCGTTGGTGTTTTGCACTGCATCGGGGGAGGGAAACTCGGTGCTGCCAGGCACCTGAAACGCTTTGTTGAGATAAAGGGCATTTCCGGTTAGGACTTGGCCTTCTGCCAATTGCCAGGTGAGCTTGGCTTGTAGGTTGTGGTACTCCACCGCCGAGTTTTCCCGCCTGCCGGCTTTGCCCAAACGCCTAATTTCAAAAGGAAAGTCGTTGTTGCTCTGCAGACGGCGATAGCTGACCACCCAGCCCAGATCCTGCGCTTGGCCGCGGTTTTGGATCCCTTGCTCGTTGAGGCCGTAGCTGCCGATAGCCGCTTCCAGCACGGTCTCGGATCCCGGCTTTGGCTCCAGGGTTACGATGTTCATGACCCCGCCAACCGCGTCGGATCCGTACAAAGTGGAGCCCCCACCTGGAGAGATCTCAATACGCTCGACCACATCTGTAGTGATCTGGGACAAATCAAACCCGCCAAAAAAGCCCAGGTCGTTAATGGGGCGGCCATCCAAGAGCACCAACACCTGGGCCGTTCGTCCTCCCCGCATAAACTGGGAGCTAAGGGCTCCCAACTGGGTTCCCGCCGTGCCGTCGCTGAGGATCCCGGGCAGGTAGCGCAGGGCCTCCTGAACCGTTCTTGCCCCTTGCTCTCGAATTTGCTGGCGGGTAATGACGTAAACCGGGCGGGAAGAATCCCGCAGCAAACCAGGACGGCGAAAAGGTGTGGTGACGGGTTGATTTAAAATCTCGGCGCTAACACCGGTTTCCAAAACCTCTTGAGCTGAAGGTGAAGAGGCCGCCGGCTGCGCCCACGCTGGGATCCCCAAAGCAAGACCCCCCAGCGCCAGGCTGAGACCTAGAATGGGATTCATTTTCTTTCTTGAAGCTCCTGATTCCGTGCGACGCGGAAGAAATGCGAGCCAAAACCGCAGGCGGGCATCCTGACTGAGGGCATAGGTCTAGCCTAAGCCCATCACAGTTGCGGCACAGCGCCGGATTTGCACCGGACTTTCCCCTTTACATGCCCTGGCTGATCCCCAGGACAACCTGTCGGTACAGCTTTCTCTGCGATTGCTCCGAAAAAGCCGTGCTAGGCATCATACATCCCCTGCTCTGGAGTTCCTATCCTGCCAGGGGGGATGTCATCCCCAGGGGTGAACAGGATCCCAACGGCAATCCCAGGGCTTTGGATGGGCCACATCCCACCAACTTAGAAAACCTGGGCCAGACTTCTTCTTTGCTTTGTAAGCGGTTAAAGAGTAGCCCACTACTATTCCAGATCCTGAGGCCCAGGGATCCCTTAGCCTTTTAGAGAACAGAGATACGCTGAGACTTCACAAGACCCACAGCTTTTGGGAAAGCAAGATGGGGACGCTGGCCTAGCCGTCATGGGCGGGATCCGTATGAATTAGTACCCAACCGGGTAGAAAAGAGGGGCTTTTTCGATTTCAGGCGGGGCTGTCGTCTGGTGGGCTGGATCCGGTTCAACATGGCTGGGAGAGGCAATTGGCACCTCGATCATCCGATCCGGTACCAGCGGCACCATTTCGGAGCGGTCGGCGATTTCCCGCAGAGAATTGGCAATGGATTCTTGAGTCAGCAGAAACTGTCGTTCGTTGCGCTGCATCTGCTGCCACACCTGGTAACGCTGGCTCCACCGGCTTTGGGTATGCACAGTCCAACTGTAAAGGCTTAACACTGAAACCCCAGAGAGGATAGCCATCCCTGTGGAGATCTGCTTCCACCAAGCTAGGTGTTCTGCCCAAGCCGAATGTTGGCTGCGAGGATGGGCTGATTTCAACTTCAAATCCAAAGGCTGGGTGCGGCTGGCTTGAACTGTACCGGAGAGGGGTCGGCTCAGAGCAGAAGGCTGTCTGTGGCGACGAGGGCTTTTGGGACGATCAAGACCTGCGTTCAAAGGCTGGCTAACCATAGGGCTTAACCTCACACACACCAAGGGATCCGACGGTGCAGGACTGCCGGTTCCGCTTCACCCTAGTTCCCCGCATCCCCCAATAGCAACCCCCTTCTCCCGATTCCCGGCCTCAGCAGGACAGCTGTCCGCTTCACGGTAGCCGATCTCTTGAGAGCGGGAGAACTAACCTAAACCTACATCTGACTGCTGCGGGCAGCCACTCGCAGTTTGGCAGAGCGGGCCCGTGGATTGCGTTGCCGTTCCAGTTCGGAAGGGGACAAGGGCCTGGGGGTGAGCACCTGCCAACGGGGATCCCTGCGGAAGGCCCATTTCACCAAGCGATCTTCAAGGCTATGGAAGCTGATCACGGCCAACCTGCCGCCGGGTTTCAACCAAGTGGGGGCTTGGGCCAGCAAGGTTTCTAAAGCCTCCAGTTCTCGGTTCACGGCAATGCGCAACGCCTGAAAGACCCGAGTGGCCGGGTGAATGCGGCCTCGCCGAGCTGCCGGAGGTACTGCCTGCCAAACCACCTGGGCCAACTGGGTAGTTGTGGCGAGGGGACGAGCCTGCTCGATGTGATGGGCAATGCGGCGGGCAAATCGCTCTTCGCCGTAACGGGTGAAAATCTCGATCAACTCTTCGACCGGGCGATGATTAACCCAATCGGCAGCGGTTTCCTGAGCGGCACTGGGATCCATGCGCATGTCCAGCGGCCCCTCTCCGCGAAAGCTAAATCCCCGCTCAGGGCAGTCCAGTTGCGGCGAACTCACCCCCAAGTCGGCCACGATGCCATCGAAGGGGATCCCCTGCCCCTGCTCATCCCGAAAGCCGTGCTGCTGCAGATCGAAATCGGCAAAATTGAGGTGCCACAGTTGGATGCGGCTGCCGGGGATCCCTTCTGCTGCAAAACGCGCTTGCGCCGCCTGTAGAGCCGCCGGATCCCGATCCAACCCCACCACTCGGGCAGCTCCCCCCCGCAGCAGCGCCAAGCTGTGCCCACCCCCTCCCAACGTCACATCCAAAAAAATACCGCCCCCCTGGGGTTGCAGGTAGGCCATCACCTCCTCGGTCAAAACAGAGTCGTGTTGATACACCTTGCCAAGCACGGTCTGCGGGGGTTCTATTTCTGCTGCTACAAAGTTCAGTATCTGCAAAAAAAAAAGGCCGAGGCCAGGCCCCGACCGAGGAATCCATGTTGTTAAGGTGATCCTCTGGGAAAAGAGGGGTTGCCGTCAAAAGACAGGCTGTCTTGGGATCCCCGGCAAAATCTCTGGGGCGCGAGTCCCGCTCTGAGTATGATGAGACTGCTGCCGCTTTTGCCCAGTCTGCCATCAGAGTTGCTGTGTTGACTCACTCTTCTTCTACCGATATCCTCACTCTCTCGCCGGCCAAGGGCCTGCGCGGCCAAGTGAGCATCCCCGGCGACAAATCCATTTCCCACCGCGCCCTGATGCTGGGATCCCTGGCCGAAGGAGAAACCATCATCCAAGGGCTGTTGCTGGGAGAGGATCCCCGCAGTACGGCAGCCTGTTTTCGGGCGCTGGGGGCAGATATTTCGGAGCTTAACAGCGAGTGTGTTCGCATTCGGGGGGTTGGCCTGGGCCGGCTACAAGAACCGGCGGACGTGTTGGATGCCGGCAACTCCGGCACCACCTTGCGCCTGATGCTGGGGATCCTGGCTGGCCAGGCCGGGCGCTTTTTTGCCGTCACCGGCGATCGCTCCCTGCGCTCGCGGCCCATGGGGCGGGTGGTAGAACCGCTGCGGCAGATGGGGGCCAGCATTTGGGGACGGGCCGGTGGGACGTTGGCACCTTTGGCCGTACAAGGGGGATCCCTGAAGGGCATTCACTACCGCTCCCCGGTGGCTTCAGCGCAGGTAAAATCCTGCCTCTTACTGGCGGGTCTGCTGGCGGAAGGCACCACCCAAGTCACCGAGCCGGCTCTCTCTCGGGACCACTCGGAACGGATGTTGCGGGCCTTCGGGGCCAACATTCAGGTGGATCCGGAAACAAAAACCGTGGCCGTGGTGGGGGGATCCCGCCTGGTGGGCCAGAGAGTTCAGGTGCCGGGGGATATCAGCTCGGCAGCCTTTTGGCTGGTGGCCGCCTCCATTGTGCCCGAGAGCGAATTGCTGCTAAGGGATGTGGGCCTCAACCCCACCCGTACCGGTGCGCTGCAGGTGTTGCAGGAGATGGGGGCCGATATTCAAATTGAAAACTGCCGGGAAATGGCCGGCGAGCCCCTGGGAGATCTGCGGGTGCGTTCGGCCCGCTTGCGCGGCTGCACCATCGCCGGCGATCTCATCCCCACCTTGATCGACGAGATCCCAGTTTTGGCGGTGGCGGCGGCCTTTGCCGAGGGGATCACGGTGATTCGCGATGCCGCAGAGCTGCGGGTCAAAGAAAGCGACCGTCTGGCTGCCATAGCCCAAGAGTTGAGCCGCATGGGAGCCCAGGTCACTGAATATCCTGATGGCCTGGAAATCAAGGGAGGGATCCCTCTTCACGGGGCCGAGGTCGACAGCCACGAGGATCACCGCATCGCCATGAGCCTGATGGTGGCAGCTCTAGGAGCGCAGGGATCCACCCTCCTCAGGGGAGCCGACTGTGCCCGCATCTCCTACCCCGACTTCATTCCCACCCTGCAACGATTGACTGCTTCCCCCCTGGAGTCTTGAGAGGGCCCATCTTTAACTTTGCCGCCTCTGCTCCTATGTCGACCTGCCCCAGCCCGCCCGGCCCTATCGCCATCGAACATCTCTGCTTCCGGGTTCCTCCCGGTGGGCAAGCAGCCTTTCTTGAGCAAGACGAGCGGGTTTGGGGATCCGCCCTGCGCCGGCATCCGGGTTTTCTGGGCAAAGAAGTTTGGCTGGATCAAGAGGATCCCGAACTTGTCCACCTCATCCTCCGCTGGGCCAGCCGTGCTGACTGGAAGGCCTTTCCCTCCGAGCAAGTGGAGGCATTGGATCGGCAAATGCGGCCTTTTTATGTGCGCTTGGAACAGGCCAAAGAATACCAGCTCTGGCAGCCCGGCCCTTCTGCAGGGACAGGAAAGCAGGATTAAGGGATCCCTTCAGTCTCAAAACCTACCTCAGAGCCCACCGAGTCAGCCCTGGGGGATCCTGCCACCCGCTCCTGCTCCACCAGCTCCCGCAAACTGGGCATGGTCACGGCCAAAGCTCCTTCTCGCCGCTGCAGCCCCGCTTCAAAACTCTCAGGGGTGACAATGCCGCCGGAAATGAGCATCTTAAAAGCATCTTCCACCGGCATGAACACTTCCACCACTTGGTCTTCCGGCACAATGGCGTACCAGCCCGTCGTTGGATTGGGGGTGGTGGGCACAAACAGTCCAAGGGAGCGCTGCGGCCCATCGGGCCGAATGGGAGTTTGAATGGTGCCCGTCACAAAGGCCAGCGCCCAAGCTCCTGGTCGGGGATATTCCACCAGCACCACCCGCCGAAAGCGCTGATTGTTGGGGGCAAACAAAACACTGACCAATTGCTTCAAGGTCTTGTACACCAGCCCCGCCACCGGAATCGCATGGAGCAACTGTTCGCTGAGATTGAGCAGCCACTGGCCGACAATGTTGCGGGCCATGAAGCCAATCAACAGGATGAGCACAATCGGCGTCAACAGGCCCACCGCCAGATCGATGAGGTTGATCAAGATCGGGTGCAAACCCTGGATGGGATTGAACTGCTTCGGAATGCTGGTCAGAAAGCCAATGCTCCAGGTGGCCACCTCCACCGTCAGCCAAATGGTAGTTGCCAGAGGGATCACCACCAGCAACCCCGCCACGAAGTAGTTCTTCAGATGCTGTTTCCATTGTGAAACCATGGTGAGGTCGTCCCGTCGAGTCAACCGAGTGGATGCATCGAACCCTTGCAAGTGAAGCTTGCAGATGGCAATCATGATACCTGCCTTCTGCGTTGCCCTCACGGGGGGCAGCCGCAACTTGCCGGCAAAAGAAATCGGGCTGCCAAAAAGCGCAGAGCCCCAAACTTTCATCAGGCCGATAATGCTATCTTAAGTCGATATAAAATTTTGTAAAGGCAGGGATCCCGTCCCGAGGCGTTGTGGCCAAGCCCCTGGATGGTTTGTGTTTCTGCCGGGTGTTGCGTGGGAGGCCCTATGTCAGAGTCAGATTGGCTAGAGCATACCTGTCAGGTGGAGGTGCCTGTTCCCATTGAGCAGGTATGGGATTTGTGGGCCAACCTCACCCTCATGCCCCGTTGGATGAAGTGGATCCGCTCGGTGGAATTGCTGGATCAGGAGCTATCCCGGTGGACACTGGATACCCGCGGCCTCACCTTCAGTTGGATCTCCCGCACCCACACGGTGGTGAAACACCAACACATCGGCTGGAGTTCGGTGGAGGGGCTGCCCAATCGGGGCGCGCTGCGCTTTTACGACCGCAAAGGCAGTACCATTGTGAAGCTGTCGGTGGCCTACAAGATCCCGGGGATCCTCGGCAAAATCTTGGATGGCCTGTTTGTGGGCAAAGTGGTGGAGAGCACCATCCAGGCGGATCTGGAGCGCTTCAAAGCCTATGCCCTAGAGCATGCGGGGCCAACCGCCGACAATGCCTCGGCCAGCTAGCCTCAGTTTGTCAGGCCCAAGTGTTTTGCTGAACTCCCCCTTCCTTGCCAACCCTCACTGCTGCAAAGGTCTTCTTCATGCCCGATCCCTCTCCTGAGCCTGTCATTGCCCTCTCTCGTCAGCCGGTGGACAACCGCAACATTCGCTTCTCTCTGGAGCGGGGCGAGCTGGATCTGGATCAACTTCTCCTGCTGTTGAACCGCAATGCCTTTTGGGCGCAGAATCGCCAGCGGCAGGAGATGGAGCGGGCCGTTGCCCACAGCCATCCGGTGGTCAGCGCCTGGGATGGGGAGCGCCTGATTGGCTTTGGCCGCGCCACTTCCGATGGGGTTTACCGAGCCGTCCTCTGGGATATCGTGGTTGATCACGATTACCGACGTCAGGGCATTGGCCGCAAGTTGGTGGAAACCCTGATCAGCCATCCCCACCTGCAGTCGGTGGAGCGCATCTACCTGTTCACAACCCATCAGCGTGGCTTTTACGAGCGAATCGGCTTTGTGGAAAATCCCAGCACCACCTTGGTTTTACACGGGCGCCCTCTGGAGTTTTTAGTCCCGGCTGCCGAGCAGGAGCAGGCTTGACCGACAGGGATCCTGGGTGAGTGTATCTTGAACAACAGTGGGTTGGCTCTGCCTTGGGAGGAGGACGCGCTAGCCTGAAAAGCAAAAAGGGTGAGAGGGTGTACTCATGGCCAATCGCCTCGCCACAAGTTCCAGCCTTTATTTGCGCAAGCACGCCGAGAACCCGGTGGACTGGTGGCCTTGGATCCCAGAAGCTCTGGAGAAAGCCCGGGCCGAGGATAGGCCGATTTTCCTATCCATCGGCTATTCCAGTTGCCACTGGTGTACGGTCATGGAGGGCGAGGCCTTCTCCAACCCTGAAATTGCCGCCTTTTTGAATGCCCATTTTTTGCCCATCAAGGTGGATCGCGAGGAGCGGCCGGATCTCGACAGCATCTACATGCAGGCGTTGCAGCTCATGAGCGGGCAGGGGGGGTGGCCCCTCAATGTTTTCCTCACGCCCGATGACCTGGTGCCCTTTTACGCCGGCACCTATTTTCCTGTAGAGCCCCGCTTTGGCCGCCCGGGGTTTCTGGCCTTGCTGCAGCGCATCCTGCAGTTTTACCGGCAGGAAAAGGAAAAAATAGAGGAGATGAAAGGCCAGATTTTGACGGCTCTGACCACCCTCAGCGACCTGGTGCCGGAAGACCACATTCCCGCCGACCTGCTGCGCTCTGGGATCCCCAAGATCCAGCCTTTGCTCTCCAATGTCGGGGCGGTGCAGCAATTTCCCATGATGCCCTACGCCCAGTTGGTGTTGCGTTCGGCCCGCTTCGACCCACCAGAAGGGATCCCCGGCTCGCAGAGCGCTCTGGAACGGGCCAAAGAGCGAGGCATGGCCTTGGTGCTGGGAGGGATCTTCGACCATGTGGCCGGAGGATTTCACCGCTACACCGTGGATCCCACCTGGACGGTGCCCCACTTTGAAAAGATGCTCTACGACAACGGGCAGATCCTAGAGTTTCTCTCCGATCTGTGGGCGCACGGTATCCAAGATCCGGCCATCGAGCGGGCGGTGCGGCTGACGGTGGAGTGGGTGGCGCGGGAGATGACCGCCCCTGCCGGGTATTTCTACGCCGCTCAAGATGCCGACAGCTTTGCCCGGGCAGAGGATCGAGAGCCAGAGGAGGGAGAGTTCTACGTCTGGCGCTGGCAGGAGCTGCAGGAGCTCTTGGGGGAAGAAACCTTCCGCGCCTTGCAGCAGGCGTTTGACCTATCGCCGGGGGGCAACTTCCCCGATCGGCCCGGCTGCATCGTCTTGCAGCGCCAACAGGGAGGAGCGTTGCCGCCAGAAGTTGAAGCCGCCTTGACCACCCATCTGTTTCAGGCACGCTATGGCTCTGCGGAGCGACGAGTTCCCTTCCCTCCGGCAGTGGATGCCCAATCGGCCCGTCTGCAATCCTGGCCAGGGCGGATCCCACCCGTCACCGACACCAAGATGATCGTCTCTTGGAACGCCTTGATGATCTCCGGCCTGGCGCGGGCCTATCAAGTGTTCGGCAACGCAGACTATCTGCAATTCGCTCTGCGGGCTGCCCAATTCATCCTCAGCCAGCAGCGCCACCCTGAGACCGGATCCCTGTTGCGCCTGAACTACGATGGCACAGCTCAGGTGCCCGCCAAATCGGAAGATTACGCCCTGCTGATCAAGGCCCTGTTGGACTTGCAGCAAGCCTGCCTGCCCCTGGTGGGGGATCCCACCCCTCAAGACTGGTTGCAGGCTGCCCTCCAGCTCCAGCAGGAGATGGATGCGCAACTGTGGGATCCGGCCAGGGGGGGATACTTTGTCAGCGATGCCCAGAGTGCCCCTGAGCTGTTGGTGCGAGAGAAGGAGTTCCAGGACAACGCTACCCCTGCAGCCAATGGGGTGGCCATTGCCAACCTGGTGCGCCTTGCCGCCCTCACTGGAGATCTGGACTACCTGGAGCGGGCAGAGCAGGCCTTGAAAACCTTTGCCCACATCATGAGCACCCAGCCGCGCACCTGCCCCAGCCTTTTTGCCGGACTGGATTGGTATAGCAATTGGGTGAAAGTCACCCTGGAGGCCGATTCCATTCCCGCCTTTCAGCAACGATCTTGGCCCACCACCGTCTTTGCTCTCCCCACCGAAGCCGAACCTCTGCCGGAAGGAGCTCTAGGGCTGGTGTGCTGGGGCAACAAATGCCTGGCCCCTGCCAGTTCTCTCGAGCAAATCCAGTCGCAAATCGGCAAAGGCCAAAATCGAGCTTACTGACCTTTGCCCAACTTTTGCTCAGGGCAGCAGGGATCCCTTTGCCAAGGTTACCGCTGGGGCTCCGCAGGCTTTTCCACCCCAAAAAACTCAATGCGGTAACTTTGGATGCGGGTGCCCGTTTGTTGCTCCACTTGGGCCAGCAGTTCAGGCGGCAGCTCCACGTCCACATCCAAGATGCGGTTGCTATCCAGACAGTTCACGTGGCTGTGGGGATGGGTGCGGTTGCCGTAGCGGCGCCCATCGGCACGATCCAAGCACTCGACAATGTTGTGGCTGGCCAAAGCTTCCAGGTTTTGATAAACGGACGTGTGGCCAATCGGTTTGCCCTGCTGATTTAGGCGATCGTAAATCTCGCGGGCGGAGAGGTGCTCGCCACACTGCCACAGCAGCTCCAGGATATAACGGCGCTGTCGGCTCAAACGCAGATTGCACTCCCGGCACCGTTCCAAAGCAGCTTCCAAAGAATCCAAGGGGCGAGGCATGGAAAACCTCAAGTCATACCGAGTCTGAGATAGGTAGTTGCTCATCTCTACCAAGGTAGCATTTGTGCGTCAACAGTTGTTCAAAAAACACCCCGAACTCTACAAGAGCTGCCGCGCATAGCCATCTTCGAGCCGAGTCCAGGCCGTGCGCAGATGGAAGAGCCCAACATCAGCCTTTTGATTTTCTACAATACCGCTGGAGTGTTGGGGGCAAAGATCATGCGGCGGCGCAAGGTAATTCTGGGTTTGTTGGGGTTGGCCAGCAGCAGTGGATTGGCAGGAGCCTATTGGGCCAGTCGGCAGCAGCCCTCTCATCTAGCCCCAGGGATGGGATCCCCTAGAGCCGCTCTCCCCTCTCCTACCCCCCAGCCCACCCCCACCGTCGTCCCCCATCCAGATGCCCCCCATGGCCTCTACATCCCCCCCCGCCGAGATCTGCGCCTCTTGGTCATCAGTGACATGAACGGCATCTACGGCTCGGTGGAATACGACCCAGAGGTGGATCGGGGCATCGGCCTCATCCCCTATCTTCAGCCGGATATTGTTTTGGGAGGAGGAGATATGGTGGCCGGTCAGGATCCCCGCCTGTCGGAGGAGCGCATTCGCGCCATGTGGGCAGCCTTCGACCGGCATGTGGCTGGCCCAATCCGTGCGGCCAAACTTCCCTACGGCTTTACCTTGGGCAATCACGATGCTTCCTGTGCCCGCACCACGCGGGGCGGCTTTCTCTTTCAAAAAGAACGGGATCTGGCCCGCGAGTTTTGGAACGATCCGGCCCACGACCCAGGTTTGAACTTTGTGGATCGGGGGGACTTTCCCTTCTACTACACCTTTGAAAAAGACGATGTGTTTTACCTAGTCTGGGATGCCACCTGCAATTACATCCCGCCCGAACAAATGGCCTGGGCGGAAGCGGCTCTGGCCAGCGAACGGGCTCAGAAGGCCAAGTTGCGCATTGTCATCGGCCATCTGCCCCTCTACGCCATCACTGTCGGGCGCGACGATCCGGGAGAAGTGCTGCTGGAGGCGGATGCCAAACGGGCTCTGCTGGAGAAGTACCGCGTCCACACCTACATCAGCGGCCACGACCACGGCTACTACCCTGGCCACAAAGGGCAACTGCAACTGCTTCACTGCGGCATTCTCGGCTCTGGCCCTCGTCCTCTCTTGGGCAGCCCTCTGCCCCCCCGCAAGACCCTCACCCTTATCGACGTGGATTTCGAGAGCCCAGATGTTACCTATTACACTACCTATCACATGCGGGATCTGAGCGTGATCGACCAAGCAGAGCTGCCCCGTTTCATCACTGGGCACAATGGCTTGGTGCTGCGCCGCGACGTCAATTGGGACAACCTCACCCCCCAAGAAATCGCCACCTGCCAAGCTCGTATTGGATCCCTGTGTCGGGATTAACGTCTCCGTCTTGGCAAAAGATTGATGAGCCGTTTGTAGATGCTCTCGCGAGGGTTCTGCACACTTCGCGAGCAGCCCAGGCTTTTCAACAGATGATTCAAAGCAGCTTTTTCCAGCAACACCAGCCATAGCCGGTGCAACTGTGTCTCTCGCATAACGGATCCCAGTGATTGATTTCAGCGAAACTGTGGAGAGCTTGTGAAGAAAGTGGTAACTGTACCACCGGCCTATACCTCACAGACTTGCCACAAATGCTTGCCCATTCATCCCGACTCTGGTAAGTCGTACCGGGATGGGAAGGGATTTAAGTGCGGGCATTGTGGTTGGGAAGGGGATGCTGATTTTAACGGTGCAAATGTGATTGCGCTTTTGGGGGCTGCTGTAAACCAGCCTAGAGGTCAAGCCTACGGCTCGCTTCGCGAACGTGGTTGGCTTGCCAACTACAGGGCTACCGTTCGCGCCAGCGGGCCGGAGGCCTTAAGCCTGCCCTGTACTGCGAAGCAGTCAGGGTCGGGTAGTTTACATGACCTATTTCCGAGAGCTGGACAAATCTTGGTACCTGACTCAAGCGGGCTTGGCGGAGTACCTCGATACCCTCAGCGAACTCACGGAACGCTTGGAAGGTTTGCAGTCTTTTGCCAATCTCTGTGAACAGGCCAATCAGAAAGATCCGTATCAACTGATCCCTTCTGAATCGGAAGGTCTGTATTTGCTTGCCTTCGAGTGAGATGCTGCCAAACTGGTTGATTGTCGCGCCTTTCCCCTGCCATCGAATCCATCAGCAGCCGCAGCGCAAAACTCCTGCTACCCTGGTTGAATGATGGTTTCGTTCCTGGTTGAGGTAGAGGGGAATTTGACAGATGAGCAGGTGCGGGAGGGATTCCACGCTCTCTCCGACCCGATTCGCCTGCGCGTGCTGCAACTGCTGCAGGGGCGTGAGTTGTGTGTTTGTGATCTCTGCGAGGAGCTGAAGGTGAGCCAATCCAAGCTCTCGTTTCACCTAAAAACCCTGCGGGATGCGAAATTGGTCAATGCTCGCCAGCAGGGGCGCTGGATTTACTACAGCCTCAACCCACCCGGTTTTCAGCTCCTGCAGCATTTTTTGGATAGATTGGGGCAAGCTGGCCCTGTCAAGGCCGCAGTTCCCTGTGTGGAAGACCTCTAAGGCGAGCAGGGATCCCAAAATGTCCCTAGAAAAACTGTCGGATCCCGCCCTTGTACATTCCGAAGACGGGCTTGCTGCAACACAAGAAATTACAGATGTGAATGGTGTTCCCTGCTGGCAACCCCAGGGATCCCGGCGGGTCAACAAGGCCTCCGGCCCGCTGGCGCGAACGGAGAAAATGAGGATCCCATCTCCTAAAATCCATCAAAGTTCCCTGACACCAGCTCCCCTGTTGCTTAGTTAGGATTGATACAAGAGAGGTGGGAACAACATGATACGTGAACAGCGACAAGAGTTGGAACGCATCCACCGAGCACACCTGTGGAATCGCCTCAAGGAGCGGGTGAAACGCGCCCAGTTGAATCCATCTCTGCTGGCTTTGCTGGCACGAGAGGCTTTTGAGTTGGGCTTTCCCCTTCCCTCTTTATCTGACCAACCCCAGGTCAATTCCCCTGCTGAGCAGCCCCAAGATGGAAGTCATCATCGCCGCACAAGGCCTCCGGCCCGCTGGCGCGAACGGTGAGTCCACCCTCTCTTCTGGCCGAGAAAGCGGGCAGCCACGATCATAGGAGAATTTCTCTCCAGAGACTCTCAAAGCAGCTAGTCTAGGCAATGATTTTGAATAAATCAGAGCCCATGATGAACACCGCCGAAGCCCTTGAGATTCTCAACCTTCCGCCGGACGCAACCGAGCGGCAGATCCGGGGGCGACTGTTTCAGGAATACCAAACCCTCAGTACTGCCCTCGCAGAACTGGAGGACGAGCGACAAAGACCCTTGCTAGAGGCGCAACTGGCGCGGCTGAATGAGGCGCGGGATGTATTGCTTAGCGGGGGATCCCAGGCTGAGAAGGGTTTGTCTTGGGTCAGCCCAGAGGACTTGCCCCCCCAGGTGATTGTGCTGCTTTACCAAGCCAATGGGCAGGAGGGGATCTGTACGCGCCAGGTTGGGGGTCAAGATATCGTCATTGCTTTCGAGAGCTCGTTTGCGGCAAGAAAATATGCGCAGCGGTTGGCTCAACAGGGACTGCCCAAGCCCTTGGCAGAACGCTTTGACACGCAGGAGATCGTCGATTTTTGCCGCAGCGGAGGGTATGGGTTGATGGTGGTTCCGGCCAGCGAAACGCTGGAGCCTCTACAAGAAAGTACGGAAGCTGCCCGTGATTGGCAGGGCAGGTCTTGATGTCGTTTGGCCTCGATCCACTTGCGTTAAGGGTGCCCTCGATGATTAGTGTGGAACCGATCTCTGTGGACGAGTTTCGCCAGCTCATGGCCGCCGATCTGGACGCTTGCTGCGAGGCCTTTGATTTGCGGGCGGAGTACCTGCGTCTGCAGCAACAGCGGCTACGCTCCTGGGGCATGCTGGCCTTTGGTTTGATAGCAATAGCCTTGGTCATCTTCTTGGGGATGCGGGATCCCGGCTCTTGGGTGCCCTATGCCGCGGCTGCCGGGATCCTACTGCTGCTCCTGTTGGGGATCCTGAGAGCCAACTTGCGCTTGGGAAAAAGCCTGCATCGCATCCGCCAGCGTTGGCAGGAAGCCCACCTGCTCAACAGCACCCCTGAGATGATGAAGTTTGCCACCGATCTGGCCCGCAAAGTAAAAGACTACAACCACTGGGTCAACGAGCTCCAACAATCCCTGCAGGGGGGGCAGCATTGGCGGGATTTTCGGCAACTCAGCGAGGCCGAGCAGAAGTACATCCAATCGCTGTTTTTACAAGTGCGGGCCCAACTGGTGATGGCCCTACAGGTGTGCCGAGCTTTGATCGAGGATCCACAAGCCTCTGTGGCTCAGTATCTCAACCAAATGGTTGCCCGGGATCAGCAACTGTTGGAGCAATTTACCGCCAAAAACCTGACCGCCAACCGCTACGTGACCTTGGCTCGCCAGCTATCTGTGCTGGAGGAAGATTTGCAAGCCCAGCTCAGAGCCTTGGGATCCCGATGATACCCTGTTGGAGGTGTCCAGCAGCGTATTCATGGGCAGTAGAGGCACTCGAAAATTGTACGGCCTGTTGCTTGCCGGCGGACTGGGCTTGCTGGGATGCGGGGATCCGAATGTACCTCTGACCCAACCGCCCCCCGATGCTTTTCGGGTTAGCACCCCACGGCCACCGCGCCTAGATCTGTACCCCACCCCACCACCCACGCCAACTCCTACGCCGACACCACCCCCCAGCTTGCTGGAGCTCACGGCCCGTTGGTTGGGGATCCCTTGGCCGCCCCAAGAGACCAGCCTGGTGAGATTGAGCGCCCGTTTCCTGGAGATCCCACTACCCCCGAAGCCGCGCCGCTCCGCCAGCCCCTCGCCTCAGCCTTCCCCCAGCCCAGAGAGTGAGGAGAGAAGGCAACAAGGCCGCGAAACCTAGTCCGCACCGCTGGCCTCTGGGGATTTAGGCGCCTACGGTCACCGGCTCCGTTTCTCGAACGCGCAGCTTTTCACAGGGGATGGTATCCGCCAGAATAGAGCTGGCCATCATACCCGTGTGAATCTCCAGTTTGGCTCCAGGCACCGCCTCAAACAGCAGCCGCTGGCCTGGAAAGACCACCCGCTCAAAGTACCAGTTTTCGATATTCGTGATGCGAACCACCTGAATGGAGCTGGTCGCATTGATGTAGCTACAGGTTATTCGCTCTGCTCGTTTTTTATCGGGGATTGCATCGAGTGTTTGCATTGTTCAGATCACCAGCCCACTTTGCTCAGCCTATCATCTACCCTAACACCGCCTGGGGATCACTGCGGTAGTCTGCGATACGGCGATCCCAACTGGCAGAAATCAATCCTGGAAAAAATAACTTCTGTATTTTACCTTACTGTTTCGATTTCCAAGAGGGTTCTGCAATTCGAGGAAGATTTGAATTAGGATTTTTCCCCAATATGGGACAATTTCTCATAGAAAATCTCCACAGAGTAGTAGTCAGGATTACATTTTTCCGTTCCCTTGGAGTTTGGGGATCAGGGCTCTTGGATCCTCGATCCGGTCGTCGGCTGCGGCGAGGATTGGCCGGGATCCCAGTTCAGGCCCTCCACCCGCAGCTCCAGAGCCCCCGACTGGCGCACCGGATTGTACTGCAGGCTAAAGCCATAGGTGCGGCGGTCGTAGCCCAGGCGATAGACGACATCCACCTGCTGGCCCGACTGCAAATCTACCGTTGTCTCTGCCCCTACCCGCAGCGGGCCGTACAGTTGTTGCAAAAAGCCCAGGACGAGCTGTTCCCGCGTGGTGATGCGGTCAAACAAAAATGGCGAGGCTCCGGCCAGAAAACCGTTGGAGTAGGTCACCCTCAGGTTGGTGTAGTCGAAGGTATCGGCCACAAAAGCCCCAATCACCGCATCAATGCCAATACTGCCGGCAGTATAGCTCTGGGCTCGGCCATTAGAGTAAAAAGACTGGCTGCTGCTCACACCGGTGCTGAGCCAGATCCCTTGCTCGATGGGCAGAGCGGAAAAGCGGGGTGGGGGATCCGCCGCCGTCTTGGGAGGGCTCCAGAGGGGAAAGGAGCGATTCAAGGTTGCCCCCAGTTGCAGGCGGGAGAGCTGAATGCGGTCGGTGGTGTTGGCTAAGGCCAACTCCGGATCCGTGTCGATTTCATCCGGCTGCCCCAAGGCATCAATGTAGTCGGCGGCTATGCGGTAGCTGAGATCCAAGCCGGTATTGCCCAGGCGGAGGGTGGGTGAGCGGTAGCTGGCACCGAGGCGGTTTTCCACAATTTGAAACCCCAGGCGACCGCTGAAGAAGCGTTCCCGATAGGCGTAGGTGTAGGCGACTTCTCCGCCATCGCCGGTGGTGATGCGGTGTTCGACCTGGGCTCGCAAGCGCTGAGCAAACTCCTGGAAGACGATCCCCCGCAGCTCGGCAAACAGCGAGGTTTGAGCGTTGGCTTCCGGTTGCCGCCAACGAAAATCGGCCCGCAGCCCGATCCCATCCAAAAGGCCCTGCTCACTGCCCCAAAGACGTTGTGGATACAGTTGCGGGGAGAGCACCAAGCTCACGTTGGGATCCCGCAGCAGCTCGAAGTTGGGTTGCAGGATCAGGCCCCGTCGCAATTCTTCTCGGTCGAAATCATCGTAGAAGATGCTGACCGGAGGCTGACGGTTTAATGAGTCGAAGCGCAACCGAATGGGCAGAGGCAGAAACAAGACCTGGTCGAAGGCCAGTTGGCCGGCCTCGGCAATCAAAAGGCTGGAGCCATCGGCTTGCAGGGTGGAGGTCACCCGTGGGCTACGAATCTCCAACTCCGGCGGATCCAGCGGGTCGTTGGTCAGCCGCACCTGTTCTCCTTCCCAGGTGGTGGCATCGAAGCGGATGCGAACGGCACGAAAGCGCACCAGCCGCTGCGGAGAGAGGGCGGCTGCCGGGGATCCACTGGCCTGCAACTGGCCAATATCCACCTGCCCGAAGGCCTCTTCCAAAAATCCCCGCTCTTGCTCAAAGTCGTACTCCAGCCGGGATCCCTGGATGCGCTGCCGATCCAGTTGAATAGAAACATTGCCCTCGGCCACAGCCCGCCGCTGTCGCAGTTCAATGCGCAGGCGATCCGCCCGCAACACAGAGCGGCCCAGCCGCATCTCCACATTGCCTTCTGCTTGGAAGACTTCCGCCCGTTGATCGAAGGTTTGCCGGTCAGAACGCAGCCGTAACGTTCGGTCGGCAAGGGCGCTGAGGTCAGTCGTATCCATGGGCTGAGCGCCCCCCTTCTTCTGGGACTCCACCTGAGCCGCAGTAGGGCCGGCAACTGCCAACCCCAGCACCCCCAAGCAGAGCCAGAGCAACCGCAACCCTCTCATAATCACCCGGCGCAAAACTTCAACACAGATCCCCTACGGCTTCCCCAGCCCGCTAGCTTGTGGCCAACTGGGAAAGGTTGAGGACTCGGTTGAGCTTGCCGCTGCGGTAGCCCTCCAAATCGAGACTGACATAGAGATAGCCGAAGGATTGCAGGGCCTTGACCAGCGCTTCCAGATTGGTTTTCTGCACAAACTCCACGATCTGATCCGGAGGAAGTTCGATGCGGGCGGTGTCCTTCTCCGAGCGCACCCTGACCTGCCGCCAACCCAAGCTGCGCAAGTAGCGCTCCGCCGCTCCCACCCGACGCAGCTTCTCAGGGGTGATTGCCTCCCCGTAGGGAAAGCGAGAGCTGAGGCAGGGTTGGGCCGGTTTATCCCACCAAGACAGCCCCAGGTGGCGAGACAATTGCCGCACCTCCAGCTTGCTCATCCCCACCTCCGCCAAAGGGGAACGCACGCCGCGCTCCCGAGCTGCCTGTGTCCCCGGTCGGTAATCGGCCAGATCGTCGGCATTGAGACCATCCACCACATGGTTATATCCCTGGGCTTGGGCCAACAGGCGCAAGGTATCGTGCAAGTGACTTTTGCAGAAGTAACACCGGTTAACAGGGTTGGCAGCGTAGCTCGGATCCTCCAGCTCGTGGGTTTCGACGATCTGATGGCGGATCCCGATTTGCCGAGCCTGCTGAATTGCTTCTTCCAAATCTTCGGGCAGCAGCGAAGGAGAAGCAGCGGTGACAGCCAGGGCCCGCTCCCCCAGCTGATCGCAGGCCAACTTGGCCACCAGGCTGCTATCAACCCCCCCAGAGTAGGCCACCAAGACCTGCTCCATCTCGGCGAAGATCTGGACAAGCTGCTGGAACTTGTGCTGCAGGACGGGATCCCACTCCAGCAGGGGGTTGGCCGCTATTCCTCCCTCTCCGGGGGGGAGAGGGTCGAGACGAGAAGCGGTTGGGCCTTGGGCTGTGCTCATGAAGACAGAAGATGCCAAGCGTTTGGATAACCAAGCAAGGGCACCGTCTCGCCACCGCCGGCAGGAGAAGAGCCGGTTGCGAGCAGGGGCAGGGATCCCCCCTCTTTCTATTCTTTCCCAGAGATCCCCGACTTTCCAACGCTTCTCCCCAGCATGGGATGCGGGATCCCTCAAGGAAAAGTAGACAATTGGGCAATCTATCCGTAGTCCGCTGACCTGCTGTCGCGATTGTGCTATGCCTCCGGCACCCTACCGGGAACCGCACCGCTTCGCGATACGCTGAATGAAATGGGTTGCAGTGGCCCCTTATAATTTTTTCTGGGTTCTCTGCCACAATTGACCTCACAGCTTTTTCCGGCGACACTTGCTACAGCCAATGCAGAGATCTCTCTTGGCTATGGGGATCCCACCTATTTTGTAGAACTTCATGAAATCAGAAAAAGCTGTACCCCTCTCCTAGCGCACTATGGCTTTGCAACTTGAACCCGCTAGCCCGCCAGAAGTGGCCGTCTATCAGCCCTATTACGCTGTTGCCCGCCGACAGTACCTAGCCCTCGCGGTGGGCCTCTACAAAAAAGCCAGCCTGGAAGGGCAGAGGGCCATCGAGGGGGAAGAGCCTGTCCGCTTCTTGGCCAGTTGGCATACGTCCCCGTTGCCTTCGGATCTGACGGTGGTTCAGGTCATCTTTGCTCAGGATGCAGATCTCACCTATCAGCTCTCCATCGCCAACTACGAGTTTGTGGATTATCTGATTGATGTCGTCTCTTTGGTGCAGCGCGGACAACAGCCGGATTTCTCCACCGCCTTTTACAAGAAACTGATGCGATATGAAGATTGATCTGGGTTGCTCAGCCACCATCACCCTCTACGACACCACATTGCGGGATGGGGCCCAGCGAGAGGGTCTATCGCTGTCGGTGCAAGACAAGTTACAGATTGCCAAGCTGCTGGATCGGCTGGGGATCCCGTTTATTGAAGGGGGCTGGCCAGGAGCCAATCCCAAGGATGTGCAGTTTTTCTGGCAGATGCGGGAAGAGCCCCTAGAGCAAGCCGAGCTGGTGGCTTTTTGTTCTACCCGCAAGCCGGGGCGGCGGGCGGCAGACGATCCCATGCTGCAGGCCATTTTGGCGGCGGGCACCCGCTATATAACCGTCTTCGGCAAGTCTTGGGATCTCCACGTCACCGAGGGCCTGGGCACCACGCTGCAGGAAAACCTAGCCATGATCCGCGACACCATTGCCTATCTGCGATCCCAGGGGCGGCGGGTCATCTACGATGCCGAGCACTGGTTCGATGCCTATCGCCACAACCCCGACTATGCCCTGCAAACCCTGGTGGCGGCTGCCGAGGCAGGGGCGGAGTGGCTGGTTCTCTGCGATACCAATGGCGGATCCCTGCCCCACGAGATTGCGGCGATCACGGCAGCTGTCTTGGCAGAATCCCATCACCTGCAGCACTTGCCCCTAGGGATCCACACCCACAACGACTCCGGCACTGCTGTGGCCAATGCCCTGGCGGCGGTGCAGGCAGGGGCGCGCATGGTGCAGGGCACCATCAACGGCTATGGGGAACGCTGCGGCAATGCCGACCTGTGCAGCGTCATTCCCAACTTGCAACTGAAGCTGGGCTATCGCTGTCTGCCGCAAGAGAAGCTGCAACACCTGACGGAGATCTCCCGCTCCATCAGCGAGGTGGTCAATTTGGCCCCGGATGACCATGCGCCGTTTGTGGGCCTATCGGCCTTTGCCCACAAGGGTGGGATCCACGTCAGCGCCGTTCAGAAAAACCCTCTCACCTACGAGCACATCGCCCCCGAGCAAGTGGGCAACTGTCGCCGCATCGTGGTCTCAGAACAGGCGGGGCTGAGCAACATTCTCCACAAAATGGCCGGATTCGGGATCCGGCTGGACAAGTCGGATCCACAGGCGCGCTTGATTTTGGAGCGGCTGAAAACTTTGGAGCTGCAGGGCTATCAGTTTGAGGCGGCTGAGGCCAGCTTTGAGCTGTTGGTGAGGGGGTTGTTGGGTCAGCGCTCGCATCCGTTTGAAGTGCTCAGCTTCAACGTGACGACCACCACCCGCTCCGATTGGAACAGCAAAGACTGGGATCCCAGTGGCGAAGCAACGGATGTGCAATCTTTGGCGGCGGTGAAGATAGCGGTGCAGGGGCAAACTCGAGTGACAGCGGCGGAAGGCAATGGGCCGGTGGCTGCTCTGGATGGGGCGTTGCGCAAGGCGCTGCTGGAGTTTTATCCCCAACTGGAGGCGATTCACCTGTCTGATTACAAGGTGCGCATTTTGGATGGGCGAGCCGGCACCTCGGCCAAAACGCGCGTGCTGGTGGAGTTTAGCGACGGTCACCGCCGCTGGACCACGGTGGGGGTTTCCACCAACATCATCGAGGCCTCCTGTCGGGCTTTGGTGGAGGGCTTTGAGTATAGCCTGCTGCCGCCCAGCTCTCCTTTGCCGGCTGCGGCAGAGCACCGTTCTTCTCCGCTGGCTGCAAAAACGGCCTCCCCTTGAAGAAAAACCTTCAACTGGCTTTACCCTGGCAGCGCCCCTCTACCCCAGCAAGCTAAACTGTAACCACGACAGCTATGCGAATCATCGGCCTGACGGGCGGAGTGGGCACGGGCAAATCCACGGTCGCCCGCATCTTGGAGCAGCACGGGATCCCAGTAGCCGATGCAGATCAAATGGCCCGCCAGGCCTTGGCGGTGGGATCCCCTATTCGCGAGCGGGTACTGGAACGCTATGGGAAGGCCATCCAAACACCCTCCGGGGATCTGGATCGCCGGCGGTTGGGCCAGATCGTGTTTGCAGATGCCGCTGAGCGGGCTTGGCTAGAGGCCCAAATCCACCCTTTCGTTAGAGCTCAACTGCAAGATTTTCTGTCCGCGTTGGCGGAGCAGAGCTCTAAAGTCCATGGGGTGCCGCTTGAGGAAGAGCCTGCCTCCCAAAAGCGTAGCGGGGTAGGATTTTCTTCTGGGCAGGGATCTCAAACCGTTTGTCTGATGATCCCGTTGCTGTTTGAAGCCCACATGGAAAATTGGGCCAGCGAGATTTGGGTGGTGACTTGCACCCCAGAGCAGCAGCGGCAACGCCTTGCCCGCCGGGATCCCCTGACGCCGGAAGAAATCGAAGCTCGCATTGCCAGCCAGTGGCCTTTGGCGGAAAAAGTGCGCCGTGCAGACGTGGTGCTGGACAACTCCGGATCCCTGGCTGAGCTGGAAGCCCAGGTGAAGCAAGCTTTGGCGTCGGCGGGCCAGAGGCCATTTGCCTCACCCCCGCGGGCCGGATACAGTGACGGATAGGGGATCCCCTACGCCCCGGTGGGACGGAGGGTAGCCATGTACGGGTGGGTTGAGGGAGAAACGATGCAGGAAGCAGGCTGCGTTGGCGAGACGGAGTTTGCTCAAGCTCTGGCCGCGCGGGAGCGGGAAATCCAGCTTTTGCGAGAGCGCAATCGCATCTTGCAGGGCCAGATAGACCTTCTGGAGCTGCGCCAAGAAAAGCAACACCGGCAAATTCGCAGCTATGAGGCGGAGATTGAGCAGCTTTACCAAGAGAAGCAGTTGCTGGAGCAGATGATTCAAGAGTTGCCAGAGCTCTACCGGCGCAAGCTGCAAGCCCGCCTGCAGCCCATCCGCCAGCGCATCGCCGCCATCCAGGCAGAGAATCGCCAGCTCAGGAAGGAGGTGTATCAGCTCAGCTACCGCGTGCAGCACATAGATCAGCTCGACTCGCCCGGCTGGATCCAGCTTCCCTCTCTGCGTCGCCGGGATCCCAAGTCCTCAGCGGAGCGGAGCACAAAAGCTCTGCCGGTCTCCCCCCCTGGTGTCCAGCCCTGCTCTTGATGGGCAGGGAGGGATCCCGCCATCGAGAAGCCAGAATAGGGGAGCCCCGGTGGGATCGCGTCAGCAGAGCAGAGCTCTTGCGCGGTTCCGGTTGGGGCGCTGCTTGCTTGGAGATCCCGGAAATGGCCACCGCTGGCAACTATGAACCCCTGCATTTAAAATACCGCCCGCAGCGCTTTGCCGATGTGGTCGGCCAAGGAGCGGTGGTGCAAACGCTGGCCAATGCCATCCGGCTGGGGCGGGTGGCGCCTGCCTATTTGTTCTGCGGGCCGCGGGGCACGGGAAAAACCTCCAGCGCCCGCATCTTGGCCAAGTCTTTGAATTGTGAACAGGGGCCGACGCCGGATCCCTGCCAGGCGTGCAGCCAATGCCGCGCCATCACTGCGGGAGCCTCCCTGGATGTTCTCGAGATTGACGCGGCCAGCAACACCGGCGTAGACAACATCCGCGAGCTGATCGAGCGGGCCCAGTTTGCCCCGGTGAACAGCCGCTACAAAGTCTATGTCATCGACGAGTGCCACATGCTCAGCAATGCGGCCTTCAACGCCTTGCTGAAAACTCTTGAAGAGCCGCCCCCCCGCGTGGTATTTGTCCTGGCCACCACTGACCCGCAGCGGGTTTTGCCCACCATTGTTTCCCGCTGTCAGCGGTTTGACTTCCGCCGCATCCCCCTCGACGACATGGTGGCCCACCTGGGCAAGATCGCCGCCCAAGAAGGGATCCCTATCACGCCAGAGGCGCTGCAACTGGTGGCCCAACTTTCCCAAGGGGGCCTGAGGGACGCCGAACGCCTGCTGGACCAGCTCAGCCTCTTGGAAGGATCCATCACCCCTGAAGCCGTTTGGGACTTGGTGGGAGGGATCCCGGAACAGCAGCTTTTGGCTCTGATGGATGCGCTGCTGGCTCAGGATGTGCAGGCGGTGCTCAGCCAAACTCGGCAATTGTTGGAGCGGGGCAAAGAGCCCTTAGCCCTGTTGCAGAACTTGGTGGCCCTTTACCGGGATCTGCTGCTGGTCAAGACAGCCCCCCAGCAACGGGAGTTGGTGGCTGTAACGGACTCCACCTGGGCAGCCCTGCAGCAACGGGCCCCTCGCTACTCGGTGGAGATACTGCTGGCAGCCCAGAGCCATCTGCGCCAGTGTGAGCCGCAAATTCGTCAAAGCGGACAGCCCCAACTGTGGTTGGAAATTGCCCTAGTGGATCTGCTGGGCCAGCTGCGCCCAAGCATGGTGGCTGAGGATTCAGCGGAACGGAGTCCTTTCCCAGCCCTTGACCTATCTCCTGCACCCCAGAGAACTCCCCCGGACGGGACAGCCCCTCCGGCCCCTGCTGCGACCATCAGCCCATCAAGCCCATCAACTGTTGGTGAGATAGATGAATTAACTGTTGGGCCTTCAGCCTCCCCTGCTGTTGCGTCGAGCCAGAAGGCAGATCGCGCTACTCGGACGGAGTCCTCGGAGCAGCCCAGAGAACCGGCAAGGGACGCCGCCACAGTCAAGCTGCTGCGCCCCCACTGGGACGAGTTCCTCAAGCGCCTCTCTCCCCTCACCAAGGCTCTGATGGGATCCGGCCACCTGCACCAAGAGACTCCTGAAGCAATTACCCTCGCCTTTCCCAGCAAGGGTCTGGTGGAAAAAGTGCGCAGCAAAGAAGCCGAACTGCGGTCGGTGCTCCACAACCTGCTGCAGCGCCCTGTGCAGCTCAACTTGATTGTGCAGCGCTCCAGCGGGCCGCATGTTTCCATTCGCGTCAGCGGTGCGGAGTCCTCGGCACTGCTCAGCCGAGAAACAGACCTGCCCCCCGCCCCCGTGGCCCCGGATCCTGTCACCACGCCGGGGTTGCAGAGCGATAGCACCAACAGTCGTGCTTCCTCAAGGGAGCCCAGAGCAGAACCGCAGAGCCACGGCCTTGCCCGGCGACAGCAACATTCCCCTTCTGACTCCAACCCACCTTCGCCAGAGCCTGAGCGGGACAATCCTATGGGTGGCCCCAAGGTGGCCGGCTTGGCAACCCAAGGACTTTCTCCCGCCGGTGCGAACAAAGTGCTCCGCACCGCTGTCGCGACCGATTCTCCAAGTCGTGCAGAGCGCCGCGACACCCTGCACGGTGGGCAGTCCTTCGAGCTAACCCAGGAGCTGGCGGAGATTGCCCGCTGTTTTGCCGACCACTTCAACGGCAGCTTGGTGGATTTGGAAGGGGTGTTGGAGTCTGACGTGACGGGATCCACGGAAGAGCTCTCCTCAATAGAGGCTATAGAAGCCGAGGGATCCCCTGACCTGCTCTCCGGTGAGACCTACGGCTCGCCAACAGGAGCAGAGCCGTCCGCGTCAGCGGGGCGGAGTCCTCATCCCGTAGACTTTCCCAATGCAGTAAGGAATCCGTCCTACCGGCGTGAGCAGTCTTCTCAGCTTGCCGTTCGCCTCAGCGGGACGGAGTCCTTGGAGGAGGAGGTGCCTTTTTAAGCGCTATCTAGCGCTATCTTAAGTTTGATAAAGCCAGCCTCATCTTGCCGACGATGACCTTCCCCATCTCTCCCTTAATTCGCTGCGCTGTGCAGGCTCTGTACTGGGGACTGGTTCTGCCCCTACCCATCCTGCTGGCTCGGCAACAGGCAACACCTCTTGAGCTGGGATCCCTTTGGATTGCTCTGCTGCTGGGATGGGGGGTAGTCCTGGGATCCCTGAGCCAGCAGATTCAGTTGGACGAAGAGGGCATGCAGGCCACCTACCCCAGTTGGGTGCCGCCTTTTGTGCGGCAGGAGTGGCAGATCCGGTGGGCCGATATCGAGCGCATTGAGCCCCGCTCCACCAGCCAGGGTGGTATGGTGTATTACTTGGTCAGCCGAGGGGGGGATCGCGTACTTTTGCCGATGCGGGTGACCAGGTTCAAGCAGCTGTTGGCTGAGATTCGACGGCACGCTCAACTGGAGATTGGCGGGCTGCGCCCCTACGTTCAGCCTTGGATGTACGGGCTCCTAGGATGTTTTGCTCTGCTTCTGTTGCTCTGGGATGGGATGGTCGCCATCTGGGTCTGGGCAAGTCCGGTGGGAACCTAGCGCAACCACAGACGGTTCCGGGTCTAGCCATCCCGACAGGGATCCCAGCTCCAGCGGGCGGTTGCAGTCCAGATCCCGCCCACGCCCTTCTGCGCAAGCGTTGCGGAGCAGCAGGATGGAAATTTGGAGCAGGTTGGAAATGAGCTGATACATTTACGCTGAACACTGCTGAACATCACTGTTCAACTATGCAGCGATAGCATTCTGTTTGTTTCCAAACAGAATGGCGGTATCCCGCAAAGCTTTGAGTAGAATACCCAAAGCGCAGTTTCCGTGTCGTCTTACTACCAATTTTCTGCTTTGCTTTGGCTACCATGTTGGCAGACTCGAAAGTAAACAGAAAGATCAACTGGTAGTAATCCGTACTGAACATATTATACATTATTTTCAGTATAGTTGAGCTTATTATTGACTAGAGTCATGCTCCTCCGCTGGGCGACCCCTGGTGGCGGTGGGGGTATCCTGAGAGCAGTGGAACTTAGCCCCCTCTTGCCAGCTCTTCCCCTTCGCGACAGCGGTGCGGAGCACTTTGTCTGGGATCCCTGCTGCCCCTTCTCTGGAGAGGTTGAGTCTTGAGCAGGTCAACCTCTCCGCCTCTTCGCTGGCCTTGCTGGACCATTGCCCCCGCCTGTTTCGCTATGTGTACCTGGAGCGGTTGATCTGGCCCGCTGCCAGTGTTTTTGAGCACGAGCTGGAGCAGAGGCGCGGACGGCAGTTTCACCGTTTGGTGGAGTGGCACAGCCGCGGGCGGCAGGTGGAGCCGCGTTTGTCTGCCCTGGATGAAGTGGTGCAGCAGTGGTGGCAGGTGTTCTTGGCCAGCTCCCATGCCCATCCCCAGGGACGGGTGTTGGCGGAGTTGCCCCTGTGGCAACGGATTGAGGGCTTTAAGTTGATAGCCCGTTTGGATCGGCTGGTGATTATCCCCGGATCCCTGCACATCCTGGACTGGAAAACTGAGCGTCAACGTCCTCGCGATGCACAGTTGGCCCAAGACTGGCAGGTGCGCCTTTACCCTCTGCTGCTCTGCGAGGTGGCCCAGCAGCTGCCCCTGGAAGGCCCTTTTGAGCCGGAGCAGGTGCAACTGACCTTTTGGTATGTGCAACATCCGCAGCAGCCCTTCCACCGGTATTACAGCGCCGCCGCCTATGAGCAAGACCTGGCCCACCTAAGAGCCACTCTGAACCACCTGCGGCAACTGGAGGCGCAAGACTTTCCCATGACCCCCCACACTGAGCGCTGCAACAGTTGTCTGTTTCGCTCCCGCTGCCATGGGCTGCTACCGGAAGGGATCCCCTCTCAAGACCTCACGGATTGGGTCTGGCCAATGCAGGAGCCCGCGACACCTGCGGATCCCATCGCCGATACTTATTGAGGGCCGGGGCAGGAGCTGTTTTGGCAGGAGCTGTTTTGGCAGCAACCCATGCATACCCTATTATGGGGCCATTCGCGATAGCGAGACGGAGTCCTTTGTTCCCAACGTTTCCCATCTGGAAAGGCTACGGCCAGGGATCCCCGTTTGCAGGGCTGAGCGTGGAACTGGTGCCCCTGGTGTGGAGGATAACTGCAATTTTCTCGGAGACTTGCATACTGGGTTAGATGGTTTTATCAGCGCTGTCAACTGTGATCGCGAGTGTCATCTCCAGTACTTCCACCGTCCGGGATCCCGACTGGGATGTAGAAGTGGCGGGCCTCTACAAGCGTTTTGGCGATTTTGTGGCCCTCAATGGCATTGAGCTGAACATCCGGCGGGGGGAATTTTTCGGCCTGCTGGGCCCTTCCGGCTGCGGCAAGACCACCCTGCTGCGCATCCTGGCCGGCCTGGAGATGGCCGATGCTGGGGAAGTGGTGATTCGAGGTCGCCCGGTGGGCCACCTGCCCGCCCACAAGCGCAACGTCAACACGGTGTTTCAGAGCTATGCCCTTTTCCCTTTTATGACGGTGGAGGACAACATCGCCTTCGGCCTGCGCATGCGGGGTGTGCGGGGAGAAGCTCTGCGCAAGCGGGTAGCGGCTGCTATGGAATTGGTGGAGATTGCAGCTCTGGCCAAGCGGAAGCCCCATGAGCTGTCGGGGGGACAGCAGCAGCGGGTGGCCTTGGCTCGGGCTTTGGTGAACGAGCCGGAAGTGCTCTTGTTGGATGAGCCGCTGTCGGCGTTGGATGCCAAGTTGCGCAAGCAGCTTCAGGTGCAGTTGTGCGAGTTGCAGCGCCGCCTGGGCATGACCTTTATTTTCGTTACCCACGACCAAGAAGAGGCTTTGGTGACCAGCGACCGGGTGGCGGTGATGCGGGCGGGGCGCATTGAGCAAGTGGGCCTTATCGATGAGGTGTACGAGCGCCCGGCGACGGCCTTCGTAGCCGACTTTTTAGGGGCCAGCAACCTGATCGAGGGGATCGCCTGTGGGACGGACTGTGTGGATACGCCCTTGGGAAAGCTGAAGGTCTTGGGGATCCCGGCCAGCTCGGAACCGGTGCAATTGGCCATTCGCCCGGAAAAGATCCAGCTCTCTCGCAGCGGCTGGGATCTGCTGCCCAACCAGGTGCCGGTGCGGGTGGAAAACCTCATCTACACTGGGGCTGAGAACCAATACCTGTTGCGGACAAACCAAGGTCAGCAGCTCAAGGCCACGGCCCTCAACACCGATATTGAGGATGCAGGGTTTGAGATCGGCGCAGCGCTGGTGGCCCACCTACCCCCGAAAAGCCTAATCCGTTTGCGACCGGATCCCCGTCAGGAGGAGACTGGATGTTGAAGCTGCCATCTCCTGTGGGCAAGTGGATCCCTGGCCAAGCCCAGGTGCGATTTGGGGAGCTGCTCACCCCTTGGCAGGAGCTGGGACGCAGCCTGATTTTTGCTGGGCCAGGGGTGCTGTGGGTGATGTTTTTTCTGGTGCTGCCGGGGCTGTTGCTGTTGGTGTGCAGCTTTCTCAGCCGCGGGGAGTTTGGCCAGATTCAACTGCCCCTGACCCTGGAGAACTATCTGCGCATTCTCGGCTTTGGCCCCTTGGGATGGACGCCCATCTACTGGCAGATCTTGGGCCGCAGCCTGCTGGTGGCGGGGGTGACCACCTTTTTTTGCGTGCTGCTGGCCTACCCATTGGCTTTCTTCATTGCCGCCCACCCACCCCGACAACGGGATCTGTTGCTCACCTTGGTGGTGGTGCCCTTTTGGACGAACCTGGTGATCCGCACCTACGCCTGGATGGTGGTGCTGGCCCCGGAAGGGTGGCCGGCTCGCTTGGCGGCCTGGCTGGGCTGGATCCCACCGCAAACGGCTCTGTATCCCAGTTGGCTGGCGGTTTATCTGGGCATGGTCTACACGTTTTTGCCCTACATGGTCTTGCCCCTGTACACGGCGGTGGAGCGCATCGATTGGCGGCTGGCGGAAGCGGCACGGGATCTCTATGCCAAGGGTTGGCAGGTCTTTTGGTGGGTGCTTCTGCCCCAGACCTTGCCTGGACTGGCGGCGGGCCTCATTCTGGTGGGGATCCCGGCTTTCGGCATGTTCGTAGTGCCGGATTTGTTGGGGGGCAGCAAAACGCTGTTGATCGGGAATGTGATTCAGTTGCAGTTTGGCTCCAGCCTGGACTATCCTTTCGGGGCGGCCCTCAGCTTTTTGGTTACCGGCCTCACCCTGGGGTTGATCTACGCCTACAGCCGGTATGTTGGCACCCGCAGCCTAGAACATCTGGTTTGAGGAGCTGCTGTGGGCCTTGAGCAAAGCCGCCAGTTGCTTGCGCATCAGGATCCCGGGCTTATCGGTGAGCATGTGCTGCTCGGCGCTGAGGGTGAGGGGCACGTCGGGATCCGTGGTCTCCAAAATGGCTTTGTCTTCCAGGGTCACGGCCCGGTCAAAGCGGATAACCTCGGCGGCTGGGGTATCGGCTTCGGTGTCGTTGCGCAAACAAAACTGCACCACTTGGGAGGCTCGGTCGTTGATGGGGGTGGGGATGTTGACGATGACATGGCTGCGGCCATTGGGGTAGCGGATGTGAAGGTGGTTGGTGAAGGGCAAATGCCAGGTTGAAGTGGTGGTGCGCTCGGTTTTGGCGGCAGCAATGCCCAGGTTTTTTTGTTGCAGCTCTGGGTTGGCTACACCGAGCACTGTGCGGGTGCGGATCCCGTAGTCCAGCTCCTCGACCTCGAAGTGGCTGGGTACCAAGTCTTCCATACTGCCAAAGGTGTTCTGGTGTACAAAGCTGATGTGGGCGGCGTCGAACTCGTTCTCGCAGATGCGCAAACTGGCACATTCCCAGCGTTCGTAGAACTCGTGGATGAGCCGGTAACTGGGATCCTCAGCTTCTGGGATGACCGGGATCCCCCGTAGAGGCTGGGGATGCAAGCACACCCAAGCATAGCCATAGCGGGCCTGGCAGAGATAGGCGGGAATGCGGTAGCTCTCTGGGATGCGGGCCTGATCCGGCAGTTGCGGCACTTTGACACAGGCTCCCGTGCCATCGAACTCCCACCCATGGTAGGGGCAGCGGATATGGCCATCACAGACGATTCCCTTGGACAATTGGGCCGACCGATGACAGCAGCGATCTGCAACTGCCTGGGGCTGTCCGGCTTTGTCCAGCCAAAGGACGATCCTCTCTCCCAGCAGCTCAAAAGGTTGCGGGGATCCCTGCTCCAATCGGCTGAGGGGCATCACCGGGTACCAAAAGCGCCGAAAGACAGGATGCTGGGTCACCAACATGGCAAAACCATCTTTATCGTATGGCCGGATTCTGTATAGCAAATTCGTGAATTCGGTTCCGTAGCCCGCGCCACAATCTCTATTTGGGGATCTTGCAGATCTGGGCAAACTCATTCCCAGGGGAGCTCAACTCATGGGGAAACCCTAGAACCTCTGGTACGGTAAAGATACTGATCTTGCGTTTGAGTTTCCAGAGGGATCCCTTGACCTCAACTTTGCCTTCTCAGACCCTCTTGCAGGCTCTGTACACCCCTTCCCCTGCTTGGGATGCCATCGTCATCGGTGCTGGGATCGGGGGATTGGTCGCGGCCAGCCAGTTGGCTGCCAAAGGATACCGTGTGCTGGTGCTGGAAAAATACCTCATTCCAGGGGGCAGTGCCGGCTACTTTGAGCGTCCGGATCCCTTAGGCAACGGGATCTACCGCTTTGACGTGGGCGCTTCCATGATCTTTGGATTGGGCACCCAAGGCACCACTAACTTGCTGACACGGGCTTTGGCAGCGGTGGGCCAGTCCATAGACTCTATCCCCGATCCGGTGCAGATTGCCTACCACCTGCCCAAGGGGCTGAATCCCCGAGTACACCGGGATTACGAGCAGTTTTTGCAGGAGCTATCCGGCTACTTTCCCCAGGAAGCCGCCGGCATTCGCCGGTTCTACGACAGCCTGTGGCCCATCTTCAACAGCCTCAACGCCATGGAGCTGCTCTCGTTGGAGGAGTGGGGCTATCTATTTCGTTCTTTTGTGGGCAATCCCCTCGGCTGCCTGACCTTGGCGCGCTATTTGCCGGTGAATGTGGGCCAGGTGGCGCGGCGCTGTCTGCGGGATCCGGATTTGCTGCGCTTTGTGGATATGGAGTGCTACTGCTGGTCGGTGGTGCCGGCGGATCGCACGCCCATCATCAATGCCGGGATGGTGTTTTGTGACCGACACTACGGCGGTGTCAACTATCCCAAAGGGGGGGTGGGGCAGATCGCCCAAAAGCTGGCCCAGGGACTAGAGGCCCATGGCGGGCAGATCCGCTACAAAGCACCCGTGCGGCGGATCCTGGAAGAAAGAGGTCGGGCGGTGGGCGTAGAGCTGGCCAGCGGGGAAAAGCTCTTTGCCCGCACGATCATCTCCAATGCCACCCGCTGGGACACCTTTGAGCGCCTATGGCCGGGATCCCTGCCCAGGGCGGAGCGGCAGTGGCAAAAACGCTACCAGCAATCCCCTAGCTTTTTAAGCTTGCACCTGGGGGTGCGGGCCGAGGCCCTGGCCGGCGAACGCTATTGTCACCACATTCTCCTGGAAGACTGGGATCAGATGGAGGCTGAGCAGGGCACCCTTTTTGTCTCCATCCCCACCCTGTTGGATCCCGACCTGGCTCCCCCGGGCCGCCACATTGTTCATGCCTTTACCCCCAGTTGGATATCCACCTGGCAAGGGTTAAGCCCAAGCCAGTACCAGACCCAGAAACAGCAAGCCGCCGACCGCCTCATCCGCCGCCTGGAGGCCCTTTGGCCCCAACTGGGATCCCACATTGAACTGAAGGAGATAGGCACCCCCCGCACCCACCGCCGCTTTTTGAGCCGCAGCAACGGCACCTATGGGCCTATCCCCAGCCGGGATCCCTGGGGCTTGCTGGGCATGCCCTTCAATCGCACCGCCATCCCCAACCTGTATTGTGTGGGGGATAGCACCTTCCCCGGCCAAGGGCTCAATGCCGTTGCCTTCTCCGGCTTTGCCTGCGCCCACCGAGTGGCAGCGGATTTGGTTTAGGTTGCCCTTATCCTTGCTACTCCCTTCTCCCTCTGGGAGAGGGGCAGGGGATGAGGGTTGAGCGGCGCAGAGGGTTTGGGAGGCAGTTGATGGTCAATTCAAACAACAATGAGACGCTAGCCAGTAAGATAGCGTCCGTTCCCGAAAGCAGGCTGTAGGCCTTTGAATCAGGACATTGTCCAGAATCAACACAGATGTCCTCTTCAAACTCGGTATTCAGCTAGAAATCGCAGGAGCCCCGCACTGTACCCGTAGGGTCACTGCCGGGAGGAATGCGCTTTGATGAAGTACAATGAACTTATGAGCCAAGT
>NZ_JBSSAB010000011.1:0-73495 GCF_054058195.1 Thermostichus sp. OS-CIW-29 | reverse complement strand
GTACTTGAAGGCTTGAAGTCGTTGCACCGCTCAATCGTATTCTTGACCTATGCGTGATGACAACGATATAGGCTACGGTTCGCGCTATCCTTCCCTGCCCTGAAGGACGGGGCTTGCCGCGCCTTTTGGTCAGTCGGTGTTTTCGTTGCTCACAAAGGCCGACCCATTGGCCTGGGGTTCGGGCGATTCCAGCGCGTATTTGAGCGCATGCCAGGCCAGGTTGGCGCATTTGATGCGCACTGGAAATTGGGCTACCCCTTTCATGGCGTTCAAAGCCCGTTGCTCCCGCGGGAACTCTTCGCCACCGCGCATCATGGCTTGGAAGCGCTCCACCAACTGCAGAGCTTCGGGGATGGTGCGCCCCCGCACCGCATCCGCCATGAGATCGGCAGAAGCCAGGGCAATGGCACAGCCTGCCCCCTCGAATTTGATATCGACAATCCGCTCCTGGCTGGGATCCAGTTGTAAGGTGAGGTCGATGGTGTCGCCACAGGAGGGGTTGTGGCCACGTTGGTGGCGGTGGACGGGATCCACTCTGCCGAAGTTGTGGGGCTTTTTGTACCGCTCCAGAATGACTTGCTGATAGAGTCCGCGCAGGTTATCTAGAGGCATTGTTGCTCCTGGTTGGTCGCTGCTCTGGCCGGTCGGCAAAAGTCGATCCGCTCATAGCCCATTGCCGCCGGGAATAGCCATAGTTCTCAGATATTCAGGATTTGGGAAGCGAGCCCGACCTGGCCCATCTGGTTTTGATCTTAACCCCGTTCTTGGTAGAGCTTGAGTCAGTAGAAAAACTCCTGCCAGCGCAGGGGCTTAAGTTTGCGCATGTACAGCCAATCAAAAAAGTTCTTCAGCACCGTGGCTGCATAGCCGCGCCAGACCAGCCTGCCTTTCTCAGCAACGGCAACGCGGTTCCCCACCGTTACACAAACAAAAACCGTGGCCTGCGGTCGGTAGGGGATCAGAGGTTGGCCGCGGATGAGCCGCAGCAGGTTTTGGGCTGCAATTGGCCCCTGGCGCACCGCGTACACGCCGATCTTGGGCAAGAGGCGGGATCCCCAAACAAAGTCAGCGCAGTCCCCCACCGCCAAGATGTGCTCTGAGCCTTGCACCCGCAGGTATTTGTCCACGAGCAGGGCTCCCGTCGGCCCTGTTGGCAAGCCGCAGGTGCTCAACCAGCTCGGCACCTGGAAGCCACCTGCCCACAGGCGGGTCTGAGCTATCAACTCGGTGCCATCCGAGAGCCACACGTGCTCCGGCCCAAAGGCTTTCACCTGACATCCGGCCCAGATTTCCACCCCCAGACGGCGGATTTCCCTTTCCACCGCCCGGCGGAAGGGTTCCGAGAAGCCCTCGACCAGATGGGCCTGGCGATGGATCAAGATCAGCCGGGCTTGAGCTAAGGGGATCCCTGTTTCTGCGCTCATTTCCCGGCAAAGATCGTAGAGTTCCCCCATCAGCTCTGTGCCGGTACAGCCTCCTCCCGCTACCACAAAGGTCAGCAGGCCCGGCGTCCGATCCCCCTGGGCTGCCCGTTGCCAGCACTGCCGGATCCAGGTTTGGGCGGCCACCAATTGTTCTGCCGGTCGAATGGTAAAGGCATGTTGGATCCCATCGATGGGGCGCAACTCCCGGCCCACATTCACCAACAGATAGTCGTAGGCCAGAGTTTGGATCCCGGCTTCACTCTCCAGGGTCAGGGTTCGAGCTTCGGGTTGGATGTGGGTGACTCGCCCCGGCAAAAACTGGGCGCCGTTGGCTTGAATATGCTCCAGCAAAGGGATCCGCACCAGCTCTAGAGAAAACCGACCACTCAGCAGCCGCGTGGACATGCCTGAATTAACACTGTAGGGATAGGGGTTGATGGCGATCACCCGTGCCTGCCCTTTGAGCGCCCGCAAGGCGTCGATGGCTCCATAGCCACATCCGGCCAAGATCACAGTGGGCAGGGATCCCCTCATGGCTGGAGCGGGAACCGCTGGGGATCCCCGGCCGCCCATTCCAGGATGGAACCGGAATAGCTTTTGGCCTGCCGGCCCACGTGGGTTAAAACCACCGTGACCCAAGCGGAGCGAACCCCAGCTGTGCAGTAGGCAATGATCTCGGCTTCTGGAGGGATCCCGGCTTTTTGCAGGCGGGCGTGAATTTCATCGGGCGGCAATAGGGATCCCGCCGCATCCATCAGCTCCTTGTAGTAGAGATGCACAGCGCCGGGGATGTGTCCACCGCGCGCCTCACCATAGGGGGTGGCTCCCTTGTATTCTTGGGCTTCGCGACTGTCGAGGATGGCCACACGGTCGGAGCCAAGGCTGGCCCGCAGAGTGTCCCGGTCGATCTCCCACCGGTCGGTTCGCCGCACTACAAAGTCGCCCCGTTGCGGTTCGTCGGCGCTTTGTCGGGTTGTGGTCAGCACTCCCTCCTTCACCAGGGCCGGATAGCCCCCGTCTACCATGACTGCCTGGGGATGACCCAAGCTGCGCAACATCCAAACGATCCAGCCATCTTCTCCCCAACCCCGCAGCGGATCGGCCACCACCACCACCGGACGCCCCTGAAACACGCCAAGGCCCTGCAGCTTTTCGGTGAGAAGGGCATCATCTGCCAACAGCTTGCCGCTGTTGGCAGCCTCTGGTTGAGTAAACTCCGTCCAGTTCACCGGAATTGAACCCTTCAGGATCCCGTCGGCTTGCAATTCCGCACTGCGTGCATCCAGAAGCGTTGCCCCTTGTTGGATGAGCTGGATGGCGGTTGCAGGGCTGACCACCCAACCTGGCGTTGGTGTCATGGGTTGAGAGAACCTTAACTGGAAGATCCTATCCCACCTTACGGGACGAGTAGGCCGGTATGGGCCTCTTCCATCTGTTTGGAGAGAAGCCGTTGCAGGCTCACTCTGGCTTCGGAGAAGTTGGGAGCGATTTCCAAAGCCGAGCGAAAGTGTTCAATGGCCTGCTCCAGCTTGCCTTGGCGGGCAAGGATGGATCCCAGACGATAGTGAGCTGCTCCATAGCTGCCATTGCTGCGAATGGCCCGTCGATAGCTGGCCTCCGCCGAGGTTAGATCCCCCTTGATGCGCGCCACTTCGCCCAGGCCAAAGTGAGCTTCCGGCAACTCTGAATCTCCTTGGAGGGCCTGTTCAAACTGCTGCATAGCCTGCTGCAACTGTTGGGGCTGGATGAACTTGCGCCCAGAGGCATCCCGTTGTTTGGGCCCCAAGTAGGCTAGGCCAGTGGCGGCCATCGCTGCGTGCAGATCGGGGGCTAGCTCCAAAGCCCGCCGGTAGTTCTTGATGGCTTCGCTGTATTGCTCTTGGCCTGCCAACACCAGGCCCAAGCCGTAGTAGGCGCGAGCCTGCTGTCTTTTGAACTGGCCATTGAAGATCACCTGGCTGAACTCCTGGCTGGCTTGAGCCAGATGGCCTGCATGTACCATTGCCAAACCCAGATCCACCCGCACAGCGGCTGCCAACTCAGGAGCGAGATCCAGGTTGAGAGCAGTTCGGAAGGCTGCGATTGCCGCTTTTAGCTGTCCTTTGCGCATCAGCGCTTGTCCCATCACAGCGTGGGCCAGGCCCAGGCGATCATTCAACTCCAAAGCAGCCCAACAGGAATCGATGGCCTCGTCCCATTGCCCCAGCTTGAGGCGAATTTGAGCAATGCAGAGATGAGCCTCGCTGAAGTGGGGATCCAGCCCCAGGGCCTTTTGTTGCTGGGCCAACGCTTCTGCCCAGTTGCCCTTCTCTGCCCAGGCTTGGCCGAGCAGGCTATAGATCTCAGCTTGGGCGGATCCCTGGGTGAGGGGGAATGCTTCGGGTAAGTGGGCCAGAACTTCATCCGGCTGATGCTGGGCCAGCCACTGCCGTGCTAGAGCCTTCAGGGTTTCCACCAGGTGGGTGTTGATGCCGCTCCAGTTCGGGTTCAGGTGTTTGGCCTGTTGGTAGTGGCTCAATGCCTCCTGCAGTCGGTTGGTTTTTGCCAACAGATGGGCCAGTTCAATGTGGGCCTCGACATGATTCGGCTGTTGCCGCACAGCCTCCTGAAACCGCTCCACTGCCTCAGGAATTGGATTAGCCTGTAAAAAGGACAGCCCTTCTGTAAAGGAATCCTGGGATCCCTCCCGCTCAAAGGTGTTGATGGCACGCCGGCCTTGCCAACCCAGCCAGCCCCCCCCTGCAGCCAAGATCAACAGCGGGATCCCCAGCCCCAGCGATCTGGCTCGGGCAGGAACATCGGCTTGCCCAAAAGAGCGCACCACCAACCCAGCCCCCAGCAGGAGAGACAAAGCCAGAGCTCCCCCCAAGAAGGGCCTTAGAGCAGGCCTGTGCAACCATTGATTGTGCAACCATTGATCAAGTGTCGGAAAGTTGGCCAGAACGTCGATAGGAGAACTGGGGCGAGCAGTTGTAGGCAGAGGGGTCGGGATCCCGTCTTGGGAAGGGGCATGGCCAACCGAGGCCTGGCTTGGAGCCGCTTCTGGCCAGCGCTCTTTCTGAATTTTGGGAACCGGTGCCCCCAGAGTTTTAACTTTGCGAAAATCGGAGTTGTGGTCGGGATCCACAACAGGTTTTTGGGCCTCCAGCACCTTGATCTCAGAAATCTTGGTGCCCGGTAATACAATCTGCGTGGCATCGGCACTGCTTTCCCCAGAGGACAAGTAGAAGACTTTTTTCCACTGCGGCTGTGTTTCCCCCTGAAGCCGACCGTACACCACCAGTTGGCTAACTCCCTGCACAGGCAAGCCCCCCAATTGGCTGGCAACTCGATGCAACACCATAGAGCGGCTAAACATCCCCTGCTGTGGGAGATCCACCATGAGGTAAAGGACATCTTGCTTCAGGGCCGAACGGGTTGGCAGGGGGGCCAGGGCCTTCTGCAGAGCCTTGATCAGAGTTTCCACGCTGCGAGCAGCAGATGAGCCAGCCATAAAGTTAGAGTTCGCAAAGTTAAGTTAGAGAGTGAAAAAATGGTCTTGTAACAACTCCAATCCAAGAGAGATCCACTTCTCTCGGCAAAAACGAGTACCCCCTCGCCAGAAGTCCAGGCCTCTGACCTCATCTTGCTGCCTCATTGTGCTCAATCTGCCGGAGTCCGTCAATATACTGAAAGAGCCTGTTACAAACGGGGCTGCCGGCCCATTCTGGGACGGAAGAGGTGGGTGTGGTCAGGGCTGTAGAGCCGCGAGCGGGCAGATCTGGAGCTTGACAAGCCTTTCAAGGCAGGGCTGACGAGATAGAGCACTGTGCGTTCTAAGCCGGCTTGCCGGGTGAGGGCGGCCATCTCGGCCAGGGATCCCAGCCAGATCTGTTCGTCCGGCCAACCCAAGCGATAACAAACGGCAACCGGGGTATCGGCGGGGTAGTGAGCCAGCAGATCTGCCTGCGCTTGTTCTACGTGGCGGGCGCTCAGATATAGACACAAAGAGGCGCGGTGGGCTGCCAGACTGGCCAGGGCTTCTGCTTCCGGTACCTGGGTGCGACCGCTGGCGCGGGTGAGGATAATCGTCTGTACCAACTTGGGTATGGTCAACTCCACCTGCAAACGGGCGGCTGCCAATTGAAAGGCGCTTACTCCCGGCACGATCTCAAAAGGGATCCCTGCCTCCGCCAGCCGGATCAGCAGCTCGTGCAGAGCGCCGTAAAGGCAGGGATCCCCATCCTGCAGCCGCACCACCCGCAGCCCCGCCTTGACCCGTTCCACAATTTGCGGCAGCAGCGTTTCCAGCGTGAAGGAGCGGGTGTCAATGGCCTCAACCCCAGGGCGACAATGGGCCAGCACTCCCTCTGGCACCAAAGAACCTGTGTAGAACACTACATCGGCTTCCGCCAGCAACCTTTGCCCCCGCAGGGTAATCAGCTCCGGATCCCCGGGGCCAGCCCCGACAATGTAGACAGGCCACGACGTCGGTTCGCGCATTTGCTTGCTTCCTACCCCTTCAAGGGCCTCTTTGAAGATCCCTTTTCCAAAGTCTTTTCAAACTGGATTCCAAGGGAACTTATCTGGAGGCTCAAGCATGCAAGATCACGACAGGCACTCGCATCCCATCTTAAGGTACGTTCGGAAAGACTATTATCCCTACGTTGTTTTACCCCAGCCGATTGCTCTCCTCCTGAGGGGGCCAGATCTCCCACCTTGCCCGCTGGAGCCGGAGCCGCCACAGATGCCTGCCCGTCCGCTGGAGCCGGAGCCGCCACAGATGCCGGAGCGCCCAACGGAACGTAAACTACCCGGCCCTGACTGCTTCGCAGTACAGGGCGGGCTTTCGGTAGCCCTGCAGTTGGCAAGCCAACCACGGGCCTCTAGGCTGGTTTACGACAGCCCCAAGCTTGGCAATCATGTTGGCCCCATTCCAGTCCGCATCCCCTTCCCATCCACAGTGCCCACACTTGAACTGCTTCCCACTGCGATAGGATTGCGTAGGATCGGGATGGACGTGCAAACACCGGTGGCAGGTCTGCGACGTGTAGGCAGGCGGCACCAGAATCAAGGTAACCCCTGCACGCAGAGCCTTGTATTCCAGAAACTGCCTCAGCTGGTAGAACGCCCAACTGTTGGCCCTGCGCCGTTCAGCTTTGCTGCGTGGCTGTTGATTGACCCTTTCCCGGATCCCTGTCAAGTCTTCCAGAGCAATAGCGCTGTTGGTAGCTTTTGCCCTAGAGACAATAGCTTTGGAGATGCGATGATTGACCCACGCCTGAAAGCGTCTCTCCTTGCCAGACAGCCGTTGCAACAGTTCTCTGCATCTGCGCCGCGAACTGCGTGTGCCCTTACTGGCTTTGCGTTGGAGCGCCGCTCTCAATCGGGAGTAGTGGTCGCGGACTCTGCTCAACTGCTGTCCATTCCAGTTGTCCCCCTCTGACGTATGGGCAATATCCGTCCTCCCAAAGTCCACCCCGATCACCTTGTCGGTATCTTGTTGCTTGGGTGGCTTTTTCTCTACGCAAATCTGGATGTAGTAGGAGCCATCTTTGCGCTTGACCAGGGTGGCAGATTTGGGGTTGGAACCAGCCAGCATCCCACGCTGGTAGTTGCCAATGGCCAGTTCAAAGCGTTCTCTCCCTTCCACCGTGGTCAGCGACACCGTCCAGTCTTTTTGACGGAACGAAAAGATGCGAGCGTCGTAGGTAACAAAGCCGCTCTTAAACTCCTTGACGGGACGCTTTTTCTGCTTAGCCACTTTGCGGGAACCCGCTACCCGTCTGCACACCTGTTGGTCGCGTAAGCGGGACGTAGTCCTTGCCAAGTTACTGGACAAGCCAAACCGGGCTCGAATCTCGTAGTAGCAAAGGGATTGCAGTTTGACCGCGTTGACGATCTTCTCCGGCGTGTTCTGGTTGACCCAATTCAAGGCTTGGCCAAAAGCCTCCATCGTCGCGTCCAATTTGGCGGCTTGCGACGGGGACACCTTGAGCTTGCAGGATATGGTCAGGACTTGGCTCATAAGTTCATTGTACTTCATCAAAGCGCATTCCTCCCGGCAGTGACCCTACGGGTACAGTGCGGGGCTCCTGCGATTTCTAGCTGATATCGCAATGCAGGTATCTAGAGATGGAAAAAGATCACTCGTTTTACTCATTGACATTGAAATTGATGAGCCATGGTTTCTTGAAGGTAATCTGTGTAGGCCAGCCCATACTGTGAATGATCCTAAGCAAAGTAAGCGTGATGCTTATCTAGCGGATAGAGGCTGGGTTGTAGTTCGGTTCTCAGAACGGCAAGTTTATGAAGAAAGTGAAAAGTGCATTAATCTCATCTTTTGCTTAGTTTCAGGTGTCTTGGGTGCATTAGATTCTAAACAGCCAGAATTATCATTTTCATTTCCAACGGACCACAAGAGATGGGGTGATCAAAGTGCTCTTAGTGAACCTAGATTTCCTCCTTCCTACTTTTAATTCCCAAGGTTGAGACTGGCCCTACCGGGATTGAATTGAGCTAACGCGCTGGTCCGAGACGCTGCTGCAGGATTTGTTCGGCCAGCAACACATCCAGGGGGGTGGTTAGCTTCAGATTGGATTCCTCCCCTTCGACGATGTAGACTGGCCAACCCAGCTTCTCGAATAGGGCTGCATCATCGGTTACCTGCCAACCCTGGGCCAGAGCCTCCCGATGGGCTTGCCATAGCATTGACAGGCGAAACCCCTGCGGCGTTTGCGCTGCCCACAGCCGGCTGCGTTCTGGGGTTGACTGAATTCGGATCCCTTTTGGGCCTGCCTCAGCGACTTTAATCGTGTCCTTGACAGGGATCCCCGCGATGAGACCATCCACCTGCTGCAAAGCAGCACTACAGCGATCGAACAACTTAGGGGTAGCTAGGCAGCGGGCCCCATCGTGGATCAACACCCGCTCTACTGTTCCCAGGTTATAGAGATACTCAACCCCCCTGTAAACCGACTCCTGCCGCGTCGCCCCCCCTTGTAAAAGCTGCACCGGCGTGGACAGATCCATTGCCGCCAGGATCTGCTCGATGGCCGGCCAATCGCCGGGTTGGGAGAGAATGCCAATCCACTCGATGGAGCTGGCCTGATCCGCAGCCTGCAACGTCCAAGCCAAAATCGGCTGACCCAAGAGCGGCAGCAACAGCTTATTGACCGCAGCCCCCATTCGCTTGCCGCTGCCAGCCGCCGGGATCAGAAGGTGCATGGGATCCAAAAGTGCATCCAACCGGATCCCAGTGTACTGCTTGAGGTCAACAAGCCATAAAAGAGAGGGCCAGCCCTGACCCTCCCTTTTGATGCTCATTTGATGCTCAGTTCAGCAATGCTCCGATCCGGCAACCCCAGGTCAGACCGAGCACAACGGCTCAAGATTGCTCCGAATCGGTGGCAGCAGTAACGAAGTCGGGGTAGGCCACGTTGCCATGCTCGCCCACATCCAAACCGGCGATCTCTTCCTCGGCGCTGGTGCGCAGGCCGGTTACAGCCTTGAGGATATAGAACAGGATCAAGCAGGTAATAAAGGGCCAGAGGAAGTAGGCCAGAGCGCCCACCACTTGTACCCCAAATTGGGCCCAGGTGACCTCTTCAGCATAGTTGGCATTGGCAAAGAAGGGGATCCCTGCTGCCAACACCCCCCAGATACCACAGGTGCCGTGTACCGAAATCGCGCCCACCGGGTCATCAATTTTCAGCACCGTATCCAGGATCACCACCGAAATCACCACCAGAATCCCGGCCACCGAGCCGATGATCAGAGCACCCAAAGGATGGACGCTATCGCAAGGGGCAGTGATCCCCACCAAGCCGGCCAGGACACCGTTGGCGGCAAAGGTCATATCCGGCTTGCCAAAATGAACCCAAGAGGTGAACATCGCCCCAATTGCTCCAGCCGAAGCTGCCAGCAGCGTATTCATGGCAATCCAGCCAATATCGACAGAGGCTGCAGTGGTGGAACCGGCATTAAACCCGATCCAGCCCAAGGCGAGGATAAACACCCCCAACATCCCCAGCGGCAGGTTGTGGCCGGGAATAGCCCGCGGTTCTCCATTAGGGCCGTACTTGCCAATGCGAGGGCCGAGCACAATGGCGCCTGCCAAGGCCGCAGCGCCGCCTACCAAATGCACCACCCCCGACCCGGCGTAGTCGATGTAGCCCAGATTTTCCAGCCAGCCGGCTGTGCCGCCGTTGTAGTCGCCGAACAGCCCGTTCCAGGCCCAACCCCCAGAGATGGGGTAGATTAGCCCAGAAATAACGATGGAGTAGATCAAGTAGGCCAAGAACTTGGTGCGCTCTGCCATGGCTCCGGAAACAATGGTGGCGGCGGTAGCGGCAAACACCATCTGGAAAACAAAGAAGGTGAAAGGCCAGCCGTCTGCCTCGTAAGCCTGCTGCCAGCCAAAAGCAAACCAGTCAGTGCCGAAGAAGCCAGCACTTTTGCCGAACATGAGGCCAAACCCAATGAACCAGAAGGCGCAACAGCCCATGCAGAAGTCCATCAAGTTCTTCATCATGATGTTGGCGGCATTCTTGGCGCGGGTAAAGCCCGTCTCCACCATGGCGAACCCCGCCTGCATGAAGAACACCAAGGCTGCTGCCACGATCGTCCAAACAATGTCAGCGTGTTTCTGAACTTCCTCGGCCTCTTGAGCAAAGGCAGTTCCCTGGCCGAATAGAAAGACCAGCGCAGCCATTAGAGCAGCAGTCAGACTCCACCTGGCCGGTCGCCAGAGCCACTGGGGCACCTGGCTCTTGAGCTTTTGGATCATTGTTGTACTCATGCTTTTCGACTCACCTAAAGGGACAGTACTTCTCAAAAGACGTTACCCGGAAAGTGGGGCAAGAACACCTCATCAGAGATACAGCAAAAGAGACATGCAGCAAACCCCCACAAGGCTCAGGACGGGTAGCCCAAACCCCAAAGATCCCTCCTTACAGGGCATCTTGGTTGAGTTCGCCAGTGCGGATGCGGATGGTTTTTTCGACGGGGCTGATGAAAATCTTGCCGTCCCCAATTTCGCCGGTGCGAGCCGCTGCAATCAGCTTCTCCACCACCGTATCCACCAGGTCATCTTCGACCACGATCTCCACTTTCAGCTTTTGTAGGAACTCTACCGTGTACTCGGATCCCCGGTAACGCTCGGTTTGTCCCTTTTGCCGGCCAAAACCCCGTACTTCACTTACGGTCATGCCGACAATCCCGGCATTGACCAAAGCAATTTTGACCTCATCCAACTTAAATGGCCGGATCACGGCCTCGATTTTTTTCATCTGCCTCCTGCACCCTGAACAGTTCCGCTAATTTCTAACACTACCAACACCTGTGAATTGTAAAAACGGATACATTTTTTATCTCCTACTGAAGATGCTTACCACTCTGGGTTGGCTCCCGTCAAGACTGGAAGGTCAAGCTTAAGCTACCCTAACGGGAGGAAGCCTCCGATGGGGTCTCACCAACATCCACGGGCGGCTGAGGGCTAAGAGAGGCCAAGCTGGCTGTAATGAGCGCTACCGCAAGCCACCACAGCATTTGTACCTGTGGACGATACCAGATGGTATCCACCAAGCCGTGGACCATCATGCCGGTGCAAGCGGCCAAGCCCGCTGCCACCCACAGACCCTGGGGATCCCGCAAGTTGAGCAAAGTTTTCCAGCATCTCCAGCCGTGATCCCAGAGCACCAAGAGGAACCAGGCGAAAGTTAAAGATCCGATGAAGCCAGTCTCTACGGTGAGCTGCAGCGGCACCGAATAGGCTCCAAGGGCGCTGAAGTTGCCTCGTTGGTAAAGGGGATAGACGCGGTTAAAGGCAACATTACCGGGGCCGATCCCCAAGATGGGAAAGTCGCGGATCATCTCCAGCACCGCCGCCCAGACATTGAGGCGAAAGTTGTTGCTGGTATCCAACCGCCCCCAAAAAAGGCTCTGCACCCGCAGCCGCAGGGAGCGTACCGTCAGGATCCCGAGCAACAGAGCAGCCCCCCCTCCGCCCAACAGGGCCGGCAAGGCCCAACGCCGCCAGCGGGCTGGCAAATCGACAGAATGCCACTGTGCCAACAGCACGGCCATCAGGGTGAGCGTGGCCAGCCCCCCAATCCAGGCGCCACGACTGTAGGTGAGCAACAGGCAAATCAGGTTCACCGCCGTCGTAAACCCGGCCAGGAGTTTCGCCCCCCAACTGGGCCAAATCCAAGTGGCGGCCAGCCCCAGGGGAATGACCGGGATCAAGTAGCCCCCATACAGATTTGGATTGCGCAGATAGCTGTACACCCGCGTCAGACCCGCCAAACCCGACTCCGGATCCACCCAGGTGGCCAGTTCCGCTGCCCCATATAAGTATTGCCGCAGGCCATGGATCCCCATCACCAAGCTGACCAAAAGCAGGGATCCAACGATCCCATCTCGGAATTGGGGTTTGCGCAGCAGACGATGCAACAACAGATAACCAGCCAGGTAGAGAGTCAACTTCAGCCAGCCATCCCGTGCTGCGTAGGCAACCGGAGAGAGAATCGTTGCCAAGGTGGCAATTCCCCAGAAAAGGCCCAGGGGCAGATGCAGCGGCAGCCCAATCGGCATTTCCACCAAAGCGCACAGGCCCACCAGAGCAGCCATAGCCAGCAAAATCAGGCCCAGGATGCCGGTGGAGCTTTGTGCAGAGAAAATCCAGTAGAGCAGCACTAGCCCCAGGCCAATCCGGTCGGAAGTTTGAACCAATATGCTGCTCTTCCCCCAACTTTGCAGGGATCCCAACAGGCGGCCCAAAAGGCTCCCCTGCTGCCAAGCCTTGATGGGAAAGTCGCGCAGCAGAAAACCCTGCCACAGTTGCGTTGCTCGTTCCATAATCCTCTGGGGCGTGTTGGGCCCAAATCCCCACACCTCAAGTCATCCTACTGGTTTCACCAGCGGGACAAAGCTTTAGTCTATATCCCCAGAGGCAAGGAGACAACGAAGAAGAGCGCAACTTCTTATCGCGCCAGCCGGACAAAGTACCCCTCAACAAAAACAAAGAACCGGCTGACTCACAAGACTCTACAAGACAAAAGGCATCGAAGAGTTATCAAAGTTGGGTTTTCAATCTTAAGAACAAGTCTCTGTAAAAAGCAAAGAAGAACAGCAGGAAAAACTACAAAAAGCTCTATCTCAATCTTCAATCAAATGTTGGATTGCCGCAATCGAAGATCTCCTGACCTACCGCAGACCAATTCTCAAAAGATTCTTCAGGCAACACAGGCTAACACTTGACCTTGAGATCCTCTTTCACCTTCGGCATTAGGAGAAGGGATTTGATCGCCTAAGCGGGATCCAGACCAACCTTCCTTGGCTCTAACTGCGTTCTGGGAATTGGAGTTGGAATAGTGAATCTGGACACGAGCGGGACGGCCCAGACCCAGGGCGGATCCCATGCAACGGGCTAAGATTTGCACCTTAAACTCAAACTCGCCAATGCCATCCATAATCTTTAACCCTGCAGTCTCTGCTCCTAATTCAACTGTAGGAGAAGGTCTACGAAACCTCTTCAGTGGGAATACAGAACTTTTTGAGCTGCGGAGACTTCTGGATTATGAAAGTTATGTAAAGATGCCTTTGTTTTCGCCAGACAGGGCGAGTACTTGACCTATTCTTAAACAACTTGAGTCAAGCTGGGCTCGGTATCTTCACTTGGACTGACTCCCTCCACCAAGCTGAGCAGGGATCCCAGCCAAATCGCTTAGACAAGGTGAGCTGACCTACGCAAAATGGAGGAAGTAGGGGAAAAACATCTCGTAAATCACTCGGTCGAAGCGTGCCCGTTTACCTGTACTGGGGAGATGACACCTATCGCCTGATGCAGGCGGTGCAGCAGTTGCGGGATCAAGTGCTGGATCCCCACTGGGCAGCTTTTAACTACGATCGCCTGCCGCCGGAATCCACGGTTGCCGGGCTCAACCAAGCCATGACCCCGCCGCTGGGATCCAACGCCCGCTTGGTTTGGCTGGAAGAGACAACACTCACCCAACATTGCCCGGAAGATCTGTGGGAAGAAGTGGAGCGAACCTTGGCCCAGTTACCCCCTACCACCCATCTGCTCTTGACCACCAGCAATAAACCCGATGGGCGCCTGAAATCCACCAAAATCCTCAAGAAAACGGCCATTGTCCGCGAGTTTTCCCAACTGGCCCCTTGGGATGAGGAGGGTATTCTCCAGCAGGTGCAGCGGGAAGCTGAACAACGGGATCTGGCCCTCAGCCCGGCAGCCGCCCAGAAATTGGCCGAGGCGGTGGGCAATGACTCCCGTCGCTTGGCGATGGAATTGGAAAAGCTGGCCCTGTTTACGGCAGGCCAACAGGATCCCATTTCTCCTGAACAAGTCGAGGCGTTAGTTCCCGCCAGCGCCTACAACAGCTTTCAATTGGCGGGATCCCTGCGCAAAGGGAATCTGGAACAAGCCCTACGCATCTTGACCCATCTGCTGGATCACAACGAGCCGGCCCTGAGGATTCTGGCGGTGTTGGTAGGCCAATTTCGCACCTGGCTATGGGTGCGGCTGCTGCTGGATCAGGGAGAACGGGATCCCAAAGTCATCGCCCAGAAAGCAGAAATCGGGAATCCCAATCGGGTTTACTTTCTGCAAAAAGAGGTGGGATCCCTGAAGACCACAGCTTTACTGAAAGCAATGCAGCAGCTTTTGCAATTGGAATACAACCTCAAGCAAGGACAGCCGGAACGAGATGCCTTTCAAGAAGCGCTGATCCAAATCGTGGCTATATTGGGTGAAGGCCGAGCTCAGAGCAAGTAGAGCAGAATAAACAGCACAACCCAAACCCCATCCACAAAGTGCCAGTAGATCTCGGCAGCTTCGACGCCAAAATGATGTTGGGCGCTGTAGTGGCCGGGTTTAAAGGAGCGCCAGAGCACTGCCAGAATAAACAGCAACCCTGCCATCACGTGGAGACCATGAAACCCCGTTAAAACATAGAAGGTGCTGGCAAACAAATTGGTGGTGAGGCCAAACTCCAGGTTGCTGTACTCATAGAGTTGCCCTGCCAGGAAAACCGCCCCCATCAGCGCTGTGAGGGCAAACCACAGCCGCAGACCCCTGACATCATCGGCCTTGATGGCCGACCCAGCTTTGTGAATGACGAAGCTGCTGGAGAGCAAAATCACCGTGTTGATCCCAGGCAAAAGCAATTCCCGCTCTGGGGTTCCCTCCGGCGGCCACACCGGGGCGGTGAGGCTATAGGCCAGGTAGGCCATGAACAGCCCTAGGAAAAGACAGCCTTCTGCCACCAAAAACATCAAGATGCCAAAGACGCGATGATCTGGGTGCTCAGCATGGGCAGTGTGGGCCCTTGAGTGGCCAACCATCAGCGTTTCAGAGGCAAGGGATCCTTGCATATTCCTTTCCACCTAAATTCCTGAATTCCTGAGACTTCTTGAGGCTGTACAAGCAGCCCAGCCAAGACTGGAATACCCAGTGAGCAGGGGATCAGCAGCCCACCGGGCATCCGGCCTGCTAAGAAGAAGTAGGCTCCGCTTCCGCCAGTGCCAGCTCCCGCAAGCTCTGCAACTGAGCAGCAAAGTAGTCCAGCGTCTCCTTGCTGTGCAAGCCGTAGTCGTAGGGGCCAGTTAGCAGAATGGGATCCCCATAAAAGTTGTGATGGGGCGGCGGCGAAGCAGTCGTCCACTCCAGGGTGAGAGCCTGCCAGGGGTTGTCTCCCGCCTTGGGCCCGGCCACCCAGGAGTAGATGGCGTTAACCAAAAAGGGCAGGGTGGAAATGGCCAGAACAAAGGCCCCCACCGAGCTGATCCAGTTGAGGTCGGCAAATTGGGGATCGTACTGGGCCACCCGGCGGGGCATCCCCATCAGGCCCAGCTTGTGCATCGGCAAGAAGCACATGTTAAAGCCGACAAAGGTCAACACAAAGTGCACCCGCCCCCAAAACTCGTTCAGCAGCCGCCCCGTCATCTTGGGGAACCAGTGGTAGATGCCGGCATAGATCCCAAAGACGCTGCCGCCAAACAACACATAGTGCAGGTGGGCTACCACAAAGTAGGTGTCGTGAACGTGGATATCCAGAGGCACCGAGGCGAGGATAATCCCGCTCAAGCCGCCGATCACAAACATCGAGACAAAACCCATGCCAAACAGCATGGCCGAGCGGAAGTGGATTTTGCCGCCCCACAAAGTGGCCAGCCAGCTAAACACCTTGATCCCAGTGGGAACGGCAATGGCCATGGTGGCGATCATGAAGAACACCCGCATCCAGTCAGGGGTGCCACTGGTGAACATGTGGTGAGCCCAGACGATCAACCCCAAAAAGCAGATGGCCAAGCTGGAGTAGGCGATGGCCTTGTAGGCAAAGATGGGCTTGCGGGCATGCACCGGCAAAATCTCCGAGATCATGCCAAAGACCGGCAAGATCATGATGTACACCGCCGGGTGGGAGTAGAACCAGAACATGTGCTGGTACACCACCGGATCCCCGCCGCCGCTGGGGTTGAAAAAGGCCGTACCCGCCAACAGGTCAAAGCTAAGCAAAATCAATGCACCGGCCAGAACCGGTGTTGCAATGAGGGTAAGAATAGATGCTGCCAGCATGGCCCAGCAAAACAGCGGCATGTCTTCCATCTTCATGCCGGGCATGCGCATCTTCAGAATGGTGGTGATGAAGTTAACCGCCGCCAGGATGGAAGAGGTTCCTGCCAACAAAATGCTCAGGATCCAGAGTTCTTCCCCCACTTTGCCGCTGATCAAGCTGAGGGGCGGGTAGGAAGTCCAGCCGGCAGCCGGAGCCTCTATGAACAGGCTGGCCAAAAGCAGGATCCCTGTGGGCGGAACCAGCCAAAAGGCCACTGCATTCAGCTTGGGGAAGGCCATATCCCGCGCCCCGATCATCAGCGGTACCAGGTAGTTGCCAAAGCCCCCCACCAAAGCAGGCACGATCCACAAAAAGATCATGATCGTGGCGTGCAGGGTAAAGGCACCGTTGTACCGCTCAAAGCCGAGAAAGTCGGCCTCTGGAGTAGCCAGCTCTGCCCGTACTGCCGTCGCCAGCGCCCCTCCCACCAAGTAGAAGAAAAAGGTGGTCACCAAGTACTGGATCCCGATTACCTTGTGATCGGTGGAAAAAGTAAAGAAGCGCCACCAAGGCTCAGCAGGAAGTTCAAGTTCAACCTTCGGTGCAGCAACAAGTCTTGGGCTGTCTTGCAGCTGGGTCATTGCACAAAAGCTCCTATATCGCGTTGGCAGAATGTTGTTTCCACAAGCGCAGGCCAAAGGGGCGTCAGGGATCCCGGCTAGCCTGCGGAAGGAAGGGATCCAGAATGGGACTGGAGAGACTTCAAATCTGAGGGGGAGACGCCCAAACGCTGGTGGTGGACATGGGCAAAGGCAGACTCGGCCTCAGGGGAGCCTGGCCGAGGAGAGGGATGGACTGGCGAGAAATCTGAAACGAGGGCCAAGGTGCTGCCCTCGCCACGGGCGGCCAAAACTTGCTCCTGCTGCCAGCGCTCGAAGTCTTCCGGCGTATCCACAAACAATTGCCCTGCCATCACCCCATGATAGGGGCCGCACAGCTCTGCGCAGATGATGGGGTACTGCCCCAGTTGAGTGGGCACAAACTCCAGGTGGGTTTCTCGGCCAGGGATGACATCCTGCTTCAGGCGAAATTGCGGTACCCAGAAGGCATGGTTCACATCCAGAGCCGTCATATCCAAGCGCACCCGCTTGTTTAGAGGAAGGTGCAGCTCGCTGGCCACCAGGCCGGAATCCGGGTAGGTGAACATCCAAGCATATTGCATGCCCTGCACTTGGACGACCAGATCCGGCTGGCCCATTTCCTTCCCGGGTAGCACTACAGGGGTATAAGCGTAGCCGGGATCCCCCGCCTCAGCTTCGTGGGAAGACTCCATCGCCATGGTCGCGGCCATGGTCGCGTGGATATGGCCGCCGACATGAGCACCCCCGTAAACAGCTTGATAGACATCTAGGCTGGCCAAGCCCAACCAAAGAATGATCACCGCCGGCACCGCCGTCCACACGATCTCCAGCAGCACATTGCCATGGCTGGGATCCCCGTCGCCTTTGTCGCCTCGCCGCTTGCGGTAGCGGACAATACAGTAGAGAAGTACACCCTGTACCACCAAAAAGATCCCTGTGGCAATGGTTATGGTGCTGTTAAAGAGGCTGTCGAACAAGGGGGCTGATTCGGCAGCAGATTCGGGAAGCAGATGGTGGTTTTGCCCGTACCAAAGGCTGGCAAGGGTCAGGAGGATCCCCATAGCCACCAAGATGATGTTGCTCAGCGCACTCACGACTGCTTTTCCCCAATACAAAGAGCGTCCATCCTAGCAGATAATCTGCTCACAGCGTCTGCAAACTACCTTGCTCAACTTAATCCGTCGTTTTTTACTGTTGCCGTTTTTTATTTTTGTTTGCATTGTTTACGGAGTTTACAAAGTTTTCCGATTGTAGAGTCTGCTTCGCTGCGCACGGCTTCTCCACTAGTATCAGATAGTAGTCTGCGGGAGAGAGAAACCCTGCAGGCTTATGGATCTCTTCAGGATCTTTCAGGGTGAGCAGTGACGAGACAGAGCTTTGGTTCCGAGATTTTCGGCAGACCTGCGCAAGGGCGGTACTGCACTGAAGGCTGGCTCTGGTTGAGGGTCATCTCTCCAAGCTGAGATTTTTGCTGGCTGTAGACTGAGGTAGGGTGGGATAACCCCGCAATTGGGCTGGTTTGGACAGGTTTTCTCTCTTTAATCTCTGCTTCTGTTTAATCTCTGCTTCGCTTTCCCCAATGTCTTCTCCCCATTCACTGGCGACCTTGCTATCTGATCCAGGGGATCCCTTGCCGATCCAGACTCCATCAACGGTCTCGGAATTGGCCGGAATCTTAAAGGAGTGCCAAGGGCGGAAAGTGCTGCCGCTGGGGCAGGGGAGCAAGTGGGGCTGGGCCCACTCTGTGGAGCCGGTGGATCTGGTTCTCAGCACACGTGGCTTACGCCGGCTCATCGACCATGCAGCCGCCGATCTCACCGTTACGGTGGAAGCCGGTATGACTTTGGCGGAACTGCAACCCATTTTGGCGGAGCGAGGGCAATGGTGGCCGGTGGATCCCCTCTATCCGGATCGGGCTACCCTGGGGGGCATTATTGCCACTGCCGATACAGGTTCTCTGCGCTGGCGTTACGGCGGGATCCGCGACTTGCTGCTGGGCATAGCCTGGGTGCGGGCGGATGGGGAAGTGGCCAAAGCGGGCGGGCGGGTTGTCAAGAATGTTGCCGGCTATGACCTGATGAAGCTGTTCACCGGATCCTTGGGCAGCCTAGGAATTTTGACCCAGGTGAGCCTACGGCTTTACCCGTTGCCGGCAGCTCAGTCTGCTTTGCTGGCTACAGGATCCCTGCCGGAGCTGGAGGTTTTGTGTCGGCAGGTGCTGACCGGCCCCGTTAACCCTGTGGGGGTGGATCTCTGGCTGAGGGCAGAGGGATCCCAAGTTTGGCTCAGCTTTCACGGCTCGGAGCGGGCGATTGCCCAACAGATGGCCCAAACGCGGCGGCTGGCCCCTGCAGGGCTGACTTTGCAGGAAGTGAATCCCGGCTCTCTGCCCCTGCCTCAACCCGGCTCAGGAGCAGTGCTGGCCAAGTTCGGGTGCCTGCCCAATCAGAGCCTGGCAACATTGGAGCAGTTTCAAACCCTATTCCCTGGAGCTCAGGTGCAACTGCACCGAGGCTGTGGGCTAGGACGGGCTTGGCTGGTTCAGCCAGAAGTGGGATCCCTAATGCAACTGCAACGCTACCTCAAGTCCGCAGGCGGATTTCTCCTGCTTCTGGAGGCGCCGCCGGCTCTGAAGAGGGCTCTTGCCCATGACTTTGGCCCGGTTGCCAGCCTAATGCGCAAGCTGAAGCAGCACTTCGACCCCGCCGGCACCTTTAGCCCCAGCTTGATATAAACATCGCCCTCGCCACCGCTGCTTCCTCGGGATCCCTCTGGCCAAACGTCTTGTTCCGGTGCATGATAGATCTATAAGAAATTGAAACATTTCTTAACATCATTTCTCAGTATCTCAGCGTCAAAGCTAAGAGAGGGATCAGCATGAGCATCGAGTGGCAACGGATACTCCGCGTTGGGGTGGGCTTTTGCCTTGGGCTGTTGATTGCGGTGGGCGGGGGATCCCTGACCTGGGCGCAACCTGCCCTGCCGGTGGTGCCGATGGAGTTGCCCCAGCCGCCTGTGCCGGTCTTGGACTTAGCGGATCAGTTGACCAGCAATCAGGAAGCTCAACTGGCCCAGCATCTGAACAAGTTAGAGCAAGACACCGGCTGGAAGCTGCGGGTGCTGACTCAGTTCGACCAAACACCGGGTCGTCAGGTGAAGGAATACTGGGGCTTGAATGAGCGCAGCGTTCTGATGGTGGCGGATCCCAGGGGGGGCAACTTACTGGCGTTTAATGTGGGGGATGCTGTGCGCGAGATCTTGCCACGTACCTTTTGGATTGAGCTGCAATCTCGCTTTGGCAACCAATTCTATGTGCGGGAGCACGGCACCCACCGCGCCATCTTAGAGACCGTTGATGTCTTGGATCGCTGCTTTCATCAGGGGGGCTGCCGTGTGGTGCCCGGCCTGCCTCAAGAGCAGTGGATCCTGACGCTGGTGACCTCGATTTTGGGGGGGATTGTCCTTGGGTTTGCCGGCAAGCCCCGCCATGCGGAGGAGCTGTTTAACTGGCGTTGGGCCTTGCTCATTTCTCCCCTGTGGTTCATTTTGTTCGGGGCTTTCGGTATCGGCCCGGTGGTCACACGTACTCAGGATTGGATCCCGGTCTTGCGCAACGTCTTGGGGTTTCTGGCAGGGGCTTTGGTGATCTACCTAGCTCCCATTGCTCGCCCGGCAGTGGATCAGCAGTAGCTGACTCGTGAAGTCGGCTGGGCGTCCTTCCCTGCGAGCCCCAGTTCGCAGGGGACAAATGCTAGAATCGGTGAGCAGAAATTGCTGGTGTAGCTCAGTTGGTAGAGCACTCGACTTGTAATCGAGCGGTCGTCAGTTCGAATCTGACCATCAGCTTCTGGTGCCATGGAACTTGGCTCTGCTGTCTCCTCTCGCTGAAGCCGAACTCAGCTTCTACACTGGTGGTTAGATTGGCATTAGCGGGATCCCTGGGTCTTGTTGACAGGAGGCCAAGGCCGATCCCTGCTCAGTTTGGCATACCTACTCAGCCGATTGGGTTGTTCTCCTGATTCTCCTTGGATGTCTATGTCCGGTCTCCCAGCCGCTACGGTTCGTCGATTGCAAAAGCTGCCCCAGGTGCCCTCCGTGTGGGAAGGGGATCGTCACAAGCTCTCAGGATCGCCACCCATGGGATCCCAAACGGAAGGGGAGTGCATTCTTTGGGTAGATGGCGTTCAGGGCGTGGTACGGGCCATGGAAGTGGTGCCCGCCGATTCTGGCTTTGAGCCGATGGTGCGAACCTTGATTGTGGCCATGGAGCGGCCCCATGCTGCCTCACCTGCTCGCCCCCAGAAGATCATCGTGCGGGATCGAGAGGTGCAATTTTTCTTGCGCGGCATTCTGCACGAGCTGGACATTAAGGTGGAATGCCAGCCGGAATTGCCTCTAATCGATGAGATCCTTCAGAGCTTTGAAGAGGCCAACGAACGGATCCCTCCCCCTCTGCCGGAACACTATGTTGAGTTGCTGGCCGGCAAAGCCCTTACCCTCTGGCGAGATGCTCCCTGGGATTACCTAGAGGATCACCAAATCCTGGCGATCGACCTAAATCACTGGGATATCCAAACCCTTTACGTCTCGGTCATGGGGCGGTTGGGCATGGAGTATGGGGTACTTTTCTATCGCTCGCTGCCCTCCCTCAAACAGTTTCGCCAGGATGCGGGCCAGCCGGATACTCCCGAAGAGATGGAGGAAGCCTTCCTCAGACAAGATTGTCTCTATCTCACATTCCAAGCTCGCAATCCTGAACTTAACGAACTGCCGGATCTGGACTTGGCAGATTTGGATCCTGAGGAAGTTGAGCCGAACTTTGGCACCATTCACCCCCTGGAAGGCTTGCGCGTGACTTTGCAGGAGGACGAGGCAGCGGTCTTATCGGTGGCCCTGGAAGCCTTGCATCGCTTCTTCAAGCAGTACCACCGCAAGCTGGAAGATGACTTTCGCTCCTATCAAGGTCGGTACCGCATTCCCAACCCCCAAGAGAAGGGAGCAACCCTTTCGGTGCAGGTGCGCACTCTGCCGGACGTGGCTGAAGAGCTGCTGGAGCTGGAAGGGGAGGAGGAAGAACCTGCCCAAACCCTGCTGCGGGATGATTTGGTGCCGGAAGGGGCGCAGATAGGTCTGGGGGTCTTGCCGTGGACAACGGTGGAAATGCTGCGGCGCACGGGGCAATGGCATCCCCTCCCCCAAAGCAAGCTGGTGAAAAATGGAGAAGGGCTGCCGGTGGTGATTGTGCGCACCTCTCGATCAAAAGCAAAGCAGCTCATCGAGAATTTGCGTGGGGAAGGTGGGCCGCAAGGCGTTTGTTTCAACACAGGGGTGGATCCCTTCGATGGCGATCGCTACGACCTGGAAATTGTGCAAACGGGCAATCGTGACCTGCACCTGTTTGGGGAGTTTCCCGAAGATGATCCCGTCCACTCCATGGCTCGCAAGCGCTGGGAGCGGCGTTGCCGGGATACGGGTGGCTATTGCGGCTTGGTGGTGGCGATGGGGGTGAATTCTACGCGCCCAGAGCTGCAAGTGCGCCACATTCTGGCCCTGTTTGAGATGCAGGCTTTGAACCCAACGGGACTGGGACTGGGGCCGATGGTGCGGATTAGCCGACAATTGCACTTGCCTTGACCGTCCAGATGGAGGCAGGTTAGGTGCTGCTGGTAACCTGAGCAACTTTCTCCCAGCCGGGATCCCTTCTTTCTATCTCTGGCAGGTTTACCGGGCGGTGATTCGGTTTTTCCAGGGATCCACGCTATCTTGGCTCTGGTTCTGATACATTTACGCTGAACACTGCTGAGCATTATCGCTCAACGGTGCAGCGATAGCATCCTGCCCACTGCTGAACAGGATGGCGGTATCCCGCAAAGCTCTGAGCATAACACCCAGAGCGCCTTGCCAATCTCGTGGTAGCCTATGGTTGCACTTGGGGCATCTGAACACCTTTGCACCACCCAACTTAGTGTGGATGTGCCCGCACTTGGTACAGGTTTTGCTGGTGTACGCTTCCGATACTTCCACGACGGCCACGTTTTTCTTTTGGGCTTGAAACTTCAGGAACTGCTTGAACCGATAGTGCGCCCAGGTGAGCATCGCCCTCGCCGTCTTGCTACCAAACTTCCTCCCCGCCTTGGCAACCATCTTGGCTGACTCGAAAGTGGGGAGGAATATCAATCGGTAGTTATCCGTCAGGAACGCCGCTACCTTGCGATGGCACTCGTCCACCAAGTTCCTGATTCTCTCCCGCAGACGAAACGCCGCTTGCCGCATTCGCCTACGCTTGGGTCTCGGTGCTTTACTCAGCCTAGACTGCAGATCGTCTAGGTGGTAGCACAGCCGAACGATCCTGCCAAAGTCTCCCTTGGCGATATCTACAAAGCCCGCCCCATCAAACCCTGTAAGGAAGCTTCTTACTCCAGGATCAAGTGCGATCACCCCCTTTGCTAACGAACACTGCTCGTTCACGGGCTCAGGAAAGATAGCATACCATCTGTCTTTCACCCGCATTAGCTCAGTTCCACGTGCCCATTCTCTGGGCATCTCCTCGGATGCACGGAACGCCAAACCTCGGGTGAGTTTCGGATACCACCTGCCCTGACTGAAATTACTGTTGTTGAACTGCAAGGTGTGGGTCTTATCCCTCACACTGCGAAACCTCGCGTCTTTGCTTCGGCGAAACGCCAACCACGCCTCGACGACCGCGTTCTGCTTGATGTGACAAGGGGCGTCCTTCACCCACCCAGGCAGGTCGGAGCGCAGGATGATGTCCCGCAGCTTTCTGGCCGTTTTTGGGGCACCATGCTGACGCTGATAGGCAATCGCTTGGTTGTAGCAGTACCGGCACGCCGCTTGCCACCGCTTCCAAACTTTAGCCAGCGCTGGTTCCGGATAAATCCGTATCTTTCTCGATTGCAGCCCGATACTTCCTGAGTCCGTAGAGCCGACTGCTGAAGCAGTGCAGGATGGTGAGGATATCCTCAACCAGTTCCTGTTGGGGAGAAAGGTGATCGTCATCGAGAACCAAGATTTCGCATCCGTATTGACGGCAGTACCACTCAACGAACTCAAATCCAAACCGGCAGAGTCGATCCCGGTGAGCGACCACAATCGTTCCGACATCTCCCGCACGAACTCGTTCCAATAAGGCAAGGAACTTTGGTCTTTTGAAGTCGAGACCGCCGCCAACCTCTCCGACCACTTCGGCTCCAGGATAGAGGTTAACCAGTCTTGCAATCTGTCTCTCCAAGTCTGACTTTTGCCCTCGACTGCTGACTCGGGCGTACAAAACGACTCGTTTGACTTTTCTTGGCGTTCTGATGTAGCTGTCGAGGTCATACCTTCTTGCCCTACCAGATGGAGTACGTATTGCTTTGATCCAGCCTTTCTGTTCCCATCGCCTCAAGGTGTGGAGACACACCCCAAAATAATCCGCCGCTTCTCTCGGTTTTACATACCTAGCCATACCAAGCAGCCATACTGAACATACTGTACATTATTTTCAGTATAGTCCAGCGTATCATTGACTAGAGTCATGCTCTCCTGGGTGCTGACCGGCAAAATAGCTCGACAAAGCATCTCGACAAAGCATACAGTGGCCCTATCATCTGGGGGCTCTGGTATTGACCCTCAGTTTGTGGCAAGTGCTTGGAGTTTAGGGCAAGGGATCCCAAGTATCCTGCCGCCGCAGGGTAGCTTGTCGCAGCCGAGCCAAGTTGGCCGATCCGGTGCAAAAGGCAACAATGCGCAGCTCCTCGATCACGGCGCGAAAGGTGTCCACCACTGCCTGCATCTGTCCTTGGGAGACGGCGTGTAAAGCGGGGGCGGCCATACCCACCACATCGGCTCCCAGACGGATAGCTTTGGCCGCGTCGATGCCATTGCGGATGCCGCCGCTGGCCACCAGGGGTAAGTCCGGCAGCAGGCGACGAATTTCCAGCAGGGACAAAGCCGTTGGGATCCCCCAATCCCTAAAGCTGTGGGCGATGCGTTTCTTGAGAGCATCTGGTTGGCGATGGGCCTCCACCTCGCTCCAACTGGTGCCGCCCGCCCCCGCCACATCCAGGGCTGCCACGCCGCATTCGGCCAGCTGCTGGGCTACTTTGGCACTGAGGCCATTGCCCACTTCCTTCACCACCACCGGCACCGGTAACTGCGCCACCAACCGTTCGATGCGGCCATACAATCCACGCCAGTCGGGATCCCCTTGGGGCTGAACCGCCTCCTGGAGAGGATTGAGGTGCAGAATCAGCGCATCCGCCTCGATCATCTCCACCGCCCGTCGCGCCTGCTCCACCCCATAGCCGTAGTTGAGCTGAACGGCACCCAGGTTGGCCAGCAGCAGAATATTCGGGGCCACTTGGCGCACCTGGTAAGTCCGGGCTAGCTCTGGATGTTCCAAGGCTGCCCGCTGGGATCCCACCCCCATGGCAATGCCCAACTGTTGGGCGGCAGCGGCCAGTTGTCGGTTCAACTCACGGGCAGCCTTTGTTCCCCCCGTCATGCTGCTGATGAGCAGGGGTGCCTGTAGGCGTTTTCCCAAGAACTCGCAGCTCAGGTCGATCTCCGACAACAGCAGCTCCGGCAGCGCCACGTGCTCAAAGAAAAACCGCTCAAAGCCGGTGCGGATCCCTTTGGCAGCCACATCCTGCTGCAGAACAATGTCCAGGTGATCCTGTTTGCGCTCGGAAATGGGGGGGAGAGAATTGGCCATCATGTCAGCAGTGCGGAGCACCTTGGTCTTGGTAGAGATTGTCAGTCTATAACGCCGCGCGCTGCCAAAAGCGAACAGCATTGCCCATTCGCGCTAGCGGGACGGAGTCCAAGGTGACTCGCTATCTACTGGGACAGCAGTGCGGTTCCCGGTAGGGTGCCGGAGGCATAGCACTGTCGCGTCAGCGGTGCGGAGCACTATGATGTGGGCGGGATCCCAACCGAACAGCCATGCAACCCTTGCACATCTTGCTGGCAGAAGGCAACCCTCATCTGCGCAGCTTGCTGTGTTGGCATTTGCAACAGGCCGGACACCAAGTTTGGGAAGCAGAGACCCTTCGCCAAGCAAAGACTCTGCTGCAACACCAGCCCATTCACCTGCTGATTTTGGATGCGGAGCTGTCCAACCGCGGCGGGCTGCAATTGTGCCGGTGGGCCCATCGCCAGTACGATCTGCTGATTTTGCTACTCTCCCACCGGGGATCCGAAGCGGACATTATCGCCGGCCTAGAAGCAGGAGCGGACGATTACCTCACCAAGCCCTTTAGTATGCAACTGCTGGATGCCCACCTTCTAGCCTTGGCTCGGCGGCGACAGCGTCATATCCCCCCTACCTTTCTGCAGTACGGGGATCTCAAAATTGACCTGGTGCAACGGCGCGTCGCCTTGGCTGGGGAAGGGATCGACCTCACGCCCCAGGAGTTTAGCCTGCTGATGGTGCTGGTGCAGGCGGATGGGGATCCCGTCTCTCGTCTAGAGCTACTAGAGCGAGCATGGCCGGATTCCACCGATAACCCTCGCACCGTCGATACCCATATCCTCTCGTTGCGCAAAAAGCTGGAACGGGATCCGCGCCAGCCCAGCTTGATCCACACAGTGCGCAATGTCGGCTACTGCTTTGGCCTCAGCCCCCCGCTGCTTCAGGAACAGAAAACTCTGTCAGCCGCTGCAGGCGATTCAGGATCTGGGCCTCAGCGGCAGCGTCGTGGAGTCGCAGCGTCAGGCGAAGCACCTACTAAGGAATAGCTAGTTAACGTCAATTCCGCTAGGCAGAATCGGGATTGCTCAGTTGCAGCAGAGACCGGCGCACCCGCTGCTCCAGAGCCAGGTTGTGATGTTGGCGGCTGACCTGCAAAGCTGCCTGCAAATCCGAAAAAGCTGTTGCTTTATCTCCCATATTCCAGTAGGCCAGCCCTCGTCCGTACAAGCCATACTCGTCGGAGAGGTCAATCCGGTTCATATCCGCTTCCAGGCGAAAGGCCCGCTCGTAGTCGTCCAAAGCAGCTTTGATCTCCCCCAGCGCATAGAGAAGGTTGCCCCTGCTGTAGAGGACGTTGGGCTGTTGGGGTTCTATTTCTAGGCTGCGGCTGAGGTCGGCAATGGCCTCGTCAAAGTGATCACCACAGGCATAAGCCACACCCCGCTGGTAGTAATGGGCCGGGCTGGGATCCCAGTAAATAGCCTGCGACCAATCGGACAAAGCCGCCTCCCAGGTGCCCAGGTAGCTGTGTAAACGGGCCCGCTGGGAATGGGCAAGCGCTGAGGTGGGATCCAAGCGAATGGCTTCATCCAGATGAGCTAGGGCCAAAGGCAGGGATCCCTGTTGCATGAGCAGGTTGGCCAAGCTGAGGTGGTGGGGGACATTGGGGTGTAGGCGCACCAGCTCAGCAAACTCCGCCGTTGCTCCCTGGAGATCCCCCTGAGATTGACGAATCAGCCCGCGATAAAAATAGGGTTCTGGTCGCCGCGGGGCCAACCGGATCGCCTGGCCGAAATCCTCCAGGGCCTGGGGAACTTGGCCGAGGGCAAAGTAGGCTTCTCCCCGCAAAATGTAGGCGTTGGCCAGGCAGGGATCCCGTTGCAGAGCCAAGCTGAGCTGTTCAATAGCCCCCAGCAAATCCCGGTTCAGCCACCGTTCTCGACCACGGTTGTAGGCCAAGATGGCCGGACGGGTAAAGGCAGAGATGGCGGCTGCACCCACCAGGCCCATCACTGCCAAAAGACGATCCTGCCGCCAGCTGGCCATGCTCCCCAGCAACAGGGCAACCGCAATCAAAAGGCGCAAACCGGCAGAGTCGTGGGCTCTGAACATACTGCTCCGCACCGCTGTTACGAGCGTATCCTGTTTTTTTAATCTGCTCGCGAGCTTCTCTCTGATTCTGCCCGATTTGGCAGCGAAAAACGCCGAACAGCTCAAGCCCAAAAAGCTCCCGTAGCTCACTTGGATCAAGAGTAGAAAGGGGATCCCCGTGCTCCTCCCAACCCTTTAGCTTGTGGGGGTGTGGGGGTAGCTAAGCCCCGCACTGTACCCGTAGCGTCAGTGTCGGGATACAGAGACCCCCACATGGTGTATGATGAGAGTAGTTGCACAAGGCGGCTTTGCCGGAATCTGGTGCAGCTACGCGGTGGGACATCCCGTGTCTGCTCGCAGAGGGTTCTTGCGTAGGCTCCCCGATGAAGCGAGAAGCCCACACTGTACCCGTAGGGTCAGTGATGGGAGTATGTCACGCCCAGAGCATCAACCGCAGCTCATAGGGATCGTGCATATCGGGGTGGAAGGGGAGCAAGCGGATGGCTAACCCTTGCAAGCCGCTGGCCTCATAGCAAATCTGGCCGGAAAAGATGGCCCGATCCTCCAGCGTCTCCACATAGCGCAGGGAGATTGCCTGTCCTTTCTGAATCTGGCCCTCATCATTGACCGGCCCCTGGTAAGCTTGCACGATCACATCCTGAGGTTGCAGGGATCCCAGCCGCACTTCCACCGTCACGGTGAGGGGATCCCTGGCCATCACCACTTGGTCATCCTGTGCCAAGGCAAGGCCGGCAGCGGCAGCTTTCTTCGGGGTTTCGATCTGGACGTTGAGAACCTGGATGTTGTACCAATGCTCCTGCAGGTGGTTTTGCCAACGAACGAACTGGCGGGCCGACTCGAAGTGGTCACGGCGCATGCGGTCGAAGTAGTTGCTGAGAGGAATGTAGGCTCGCTGGACGTACTCCAACACCATGCGCTGCGTGCTGAACTGGGGGCAATTGAGGCGAATCGCCTGCTTCATGCGCTGGATCCACTGATGGGGTAGGCCATCGCTGCCGCGCTGGTAGAAGAGAGGGGCAACCTCCTGTTCCAGCAAGTCGTAGAGGGCATTCGACTCCACCTCATCTTGATAGGCGCGATCCTCATACTCCTCACCGCGGCCAATGGGCCAGCCGGTCTGGTAATAGTCAGCCTCGTCCCACCAGCCGTCCAAAATACTGAGGTTCTGTCCACCGTTGGCTGCCGCCTTCATGCCACTGGTGCCGCTGGCCTCCCGGGGGCGCAAGGGGTTGTTCAGCCACACATCCACCCCGGCCACCATCAAGCTGGTGACATACATGTCGTAGTCCTCAATGAAAACCAAGCGCTGGCGAAACTCCGGCTGCCGCGACACATGCACAATTTGGCGGATCAGCTCTTTGCCGGGTATGTCGCCGGGGTGGGCCTTGCCGGCAAAGATAAACTGCATCGGGTACTGAGGATGGTTGAGCAAAGCCTTGAGCCGTTCCAGGTTGTGGAACAAAAGGGTGGCCCGCTTGTAGGTGGCAAAGCGGCGGGCAAACCCAATGGTAAGCACCTCCGGGTTGAGGGCCTCAGAGGCCCGTTGGATCTCAGCCGCTGAGGCAGCCCGTTTCTGGAGCTGTTCCATCAAGCGCTCGCGGGTAAAGTTAATCAGGCGGGAGCGGCTGCGCTCGTGGGCCCGCCACAATTCCCCATCCGGAATCCGATCCACCTTTTGCCAGAGGGGATCCGAAGGAGGAGCCTCTGCCCAATCCGGCCCCAGGTAGCGGTCGTAGAGGGCTTGGTTCTCCTCCCCCACCCAGGTGCGGACATGTACCCCGTTGGTGATGGAAGTAATCGGCACTTCTTCCAGCGGGATCCCAGGCCACAGCCGGCTGAACATCTTGCGGGAAACCGCCCCATGCAGCTTGCTCACACCGTTCACAAAAGAGGCCATGTTGATGGCCAGCACTGCCATGCTGAAGGGAGATTGGAAGTCGCCAGTATTTTCCCGTCCCAAAGCCAAAAAGCGCTCCCGGCTCAGGCCCATCTGGCTGTAGTAGAAGCCGAGGTAGTAATCGATCTTGTCGGGCGGGAATAGGTCGATCCCGGCGGGCACCGGCGTGTGGGTGGTAAACATCTGGCTGGACTTGGCCACCTGCCAGGCCTCTTCAAAGCTCAGCCCCTGCTCCACCATCAACAGGCGAATCCGCTCTACTGCCAAAAAGGCCGAGTGCCCTTCGTTCATGTGGTAGACGGTGGGATGGATGCCAAGGGCGCGCAAAGCCCGCACGCCGCCGATCCCCAGCATGATCTCCTGGTGGATGCGCAGATCTTGGTCGCCACCGTACAGCTCATCGGTGATGTCTTGGTCGTACTGGCTGTTGGGCTCGATGTTGGTGTCCAGAAGATAGAGGGGCACCCTCCCCACCGTCACCTTCCAAATGCGGGCGAACACCTTGCGGTTGGGATAATCCACCTCAATGCGAATTTCGCGGCCCTCCGCATCTCTCTGCAGCTCCAGGGGCATGTTAAAGAAATCGTTAACTGGGTAGCGTTCCTGCTGCCAGCCGTCGGGGTTGAGGTACTGGCGGAAATACCCCTTTTGGTAGAGCAAGCCCACACCCACCAGGGGCAAGCCCAGGTCGCTGGCCGCCTTGAGGTGATCCCCGGCCAAAACCCCCAAGCCGCCTGAGTAGAGGGGTAGACAATCCGCCAAACCAAACTCTGCCGAAAAATAGGCGTAGCACTCCCCTTCCACCGCTTGGGCCGAACGATACTTGCGGTACCAAGTGTCTTCCTGCAGATAGCTCTGCAGTTGTTGGCTGGCCCGTTCCAACTGGGCCAAAAAGCCGGGATCCTCCGCCAACTCATCCAGCCGTTCCTGCCGGATCCGGCCCAGAAGAGCCACCGGGTTGTGGCTGCAGGCATCCCACAGATCCGGATCCATGCGCCGGAATAGGCTGCGGGTTTCTACGTTCCAACTAAAATGCAGGTTGTAAGCCAACAAGCGCAGACTTTCCAGCGGAGTAGGCAGGTAGGGAGTGACCTTAAACGTGCGTAGCGGCTTCATAAAGACTGGGAGGAGCGTTGTTTCCACTGTCAGGCTACCTTGCCCTCAGCCTGAGGGCGTGGCTTTTTAACTTGAATGTCGATTTGTAATCCAGTGGATGCCGAGCTGTAATCCAACGGCTGCTCGAACTCCCTCAGGGCTCTATTTGGGATGGATCCGACTGCCCCACTGGCCGATACGATCGCTGCTATTGCCACTGCGGTGGTGCCTGAACAGGGCAGCGTGGGGATTGTACGCCTTTCCGGGTCACGAGCCCTTCCCATTGTCCAAGCCATCTTTACCCCTGCCCGCCGCAACGCAGTCTGGGAGAGCCATCGGCTCCTCTACGGCTGGATCCGCGACGAGAAAGGCCAAATCCTAGACGAAGCGCTGGCCGTTTGGATGCAGGCCCCCCGTTCTTACACCCGCGAAGATGTGGCAGAGCTGCATTGCCACGGTGGCATCATGGTGGTTCAGGCCACGTTGCAACAATGCCTGCGGCAGGGGGCGCGGCTGGCTCAGCCGGGGGAGTTTAGCCTGCGCGCTTTTCTGAATGGCCGCATTGACCTCACCCAGGCCGAGAGTGTGGCCGATCTGGTGGCGGCCCGCTCCCCTCAGGCGGCCCGGATGGCCCTAGCAGGCTTGCAGGGTAAGTTAGGGGGATCCATTCGCGCCCTGCGCCAGGAGCTGCTGGGTTTGTTGGCAGAAATTGAGGCTCGCCTCGACTTTGAAGAGGATCTGCCCCCCTTGGATGTTGCCGCTTGGCAGGCCCGGCTCCAAGCTATTCAAGCCCAGATGCAAGCCCTGCTGGCCACGGCAGAACGGGGACAACTGCTGCGCACCGGGGTGAAGGTGGCCATTGTCGGGAGGCCCAATGTGGGCAAGTCCAGCCTGCTCAATGCTTGGTCAGGACAGGATCGGGCCATCGTCACCGATCTGCCCGGCACCACCCGCGACGTGGTGGAATCCCACCTGGTGGTGAAAGGGATCCCCGTTCAACTGCTGGACACTGCCGGCATCCGCGCCACCGAAGATCCGGTGGAACGGCTGGGGGTGGAGCGCTCCCAACGCCTAGCTCAGGCTGCCGATGTGCTGGTACTGGTCATCGATGCCCAAGCGGGCTGGACGGCTGCCGACGCTGCCATCTATGAGTCTGTCCGCCATCGCCCCCTCATCCTGGTGATCAACAAAACCGACCTCGCCCCGCCAGAGGGGATCCCTCTCCCCCCCGAGATTGCCCACCGCGTCCCCGCCGTTGCCGCCCAAGGGAAAGGGATCCCGGAGCTGGAAGAAGCCCTGGAGCAGCTTGTCACCCAGGGACGTCCCCAGCCCAATCTGGAGATAAGCCTGAACCAGCGGCAGGCCGCTGCCCTCCAACAAGCCCAAGCCAGCCTGGAACAGGTGGGGCAGGCCATCCAAGCTCAGCTCCCCCTGGACTTTTGGAGCATCGACCTACGGGGCGCCCTGCATGCCCTTGGCCAGATCACCGGCGAGGAGATCTCGGAATCGGTGCTGGATCAGATTTTCAGCCGCTTCTGCATCGGCAAGTAACTCTATAGACTCCTCCTAACTCATACTCATTTTGAGTTTGTGTTACTATGGGCTCAGTTGGGAAGCCGAAGCGGATCCCCGATAATGGAAACACAGTTAGGAGGTTGGCCATGGTTACCGCCGAGAAAACCCGTCTCTACCCCACCCAGATCGACTTGCCGGCAGAGGCTCGCGCGCAACTGGTGGAGCTGCTCAACCAGTCCTTGGCAGACACGTTGAATCTGAAGACGCAGGTGAAACAGGCCCACTGGAACGTTAAAGGCATGCACTTCATCGCCTTGCACGAGATGTTCGACACTTTTGCCAGCACCCTGGAAAACTACGTGGACATGCTGGCGGAACGGGTTACGGCGCTGGGGGGCATCGCCCGCGGCACGGCTCGCATCGTTGCCCAAACCTCCACCTTGCCGGAGTACGATCTGGCCGCTGAAGAGGGTCGGGATCACCTGCAGGCTTTGGCAGCCCGTTACGCTCAATATGCAGCTTCCGTCCGCCGCAACATTGACCGCACCACCGAACTGGGGGATGCCGACACAGCAGACCTGTTCACCGAGATCTCGCGCCAGATCGACAAAGATCTTTGGTTCATCGAGGCTCACCTGCAGGCGTGACGCCAGCGAGGCCAGTCACAGGCAAGTGGGGCAAGCAAAATGGGCGTTAACGTTCCCCTCCTGTATTTGGTGGCTCTGGCCAGTATCCTCGGCGTGGCGGGCTTCTTTGTCCTGCGGGAGGTGCTGCGGGTACGGGCCCAGGAAAAGGTCATCCGTGAGCTGCAGCCCCGCCTGAGCAAAGGCAAGGGATCCCCGCAGGAGCACTACGAGTTGGGCAGCGTCTATTTGCAAAAAGGCCTCTACGACCAGGCGGTTGCTCAGCTCAAAAAAGCCCTAGAAGTGGCCGGGGAGAACATTCCCCCCGTCTGCAACGCCCTCGGTTTTGCCTACTTCAGCCAGGGGCAGTATGACTTGGCCATCCGCTACTACAAGGATGCCGTGGCTGCGGATCCCGGTTATGTAACTGCTTGGAACAATCTGGCCCATGCCTATGAGAAGAAAAATCTCTATGGCCCAAGCCTGGAAGCTTACGAAACTGCCCTGAAGTTGGATCCCCGAAATGCCATTGCTAAGCGCCGCTCGGAGTCTCTGCGCAAACGGTTGCAGCCCAGCCCCTGAGGATCCCATCTGCAATTTCATCCGCAGAAATACTCTTGACCGCAGCACAGTTGTCCATAGGAGTTGGCTCTAAAGACTCCATCCTGCCTGTGCAGGCACTTCCTTATCCTCTCAAAAGAAGATTGATAATATTGAAATCTTGAGTGCAAATGTAAGATCCGGTATCGTGTTGCCTGGGCTGGTATTATGTCTTAAATAAAACGAGAGGCCATTTCATGGATTCGCAATCGGTAGCACCTGTGGTTTTGGTGATCCTGGATGGCTGGGGTTATCGGGATGCTCTCGATGGCAACGCGGTGCTGGCTGCGGAAACCCCTGTCCTGGATAGCCTTTGGGCTGCCTATCCCCACACCCTGCTGCAAGCTTCGGGTCGGGCCGTGGGCCTGCCGGCAGGACAGATGGGCAACTCTGAAGTCGGGCACCTGACCTTGGGGGCAGGGCGGGTGGTGCCGCAGGAATTGGTGCGCATCAGCGACGCGATAGAGACAGGATCCCTCTTCCAGGATCCCTTGTTGATGCAAGTTTGTCGCCAGCTCAGAGAGCGAGGGGGCCGTTTTCACTTCGTTGGCCTTTGCTCCGAGGGGGGGGTTCACTCCCACATCGACCATCTCTATGGGTTGCTCAAGCTGGCGGCCCAGGCTGAGATTCCGGCCTATGTCCACGCCATCACCGATGGCCGCGACACCTTGCCCCGCGATGGTGCCAGGGTTCTGGCCGCCCTGGAAAAAGAGCTGCAATGGCTGGGCAATGGCGTCATCGCCACCCTGAGCGGACGCTACTACGCCATGGATCGGGATCGCCGTTGGGAGCGCACCCAAAAGGCCTACGAGGTCATGACCCAAGACGGCCCTGGCCGTGGACAAAGCGCCGCGGAGGTGATGGAAGCTTTCTATGCCCAGGATCTCACAGACGAGTTCATCCCGCCCACCCGCCTGGCTCCGGGGGCTGTGCAGCCGGGAGATGCGGTGCTTTTCTTCAACTTCCGCCCAGATCGCGCCCGCCAACTTACCCAAGCCTTTGTCTGCCCAGATTTCTCAGGCTTTCAGCGCCCCTTGCTGCCGGATCTCACCTTCATCACCATGACTCAGTACGAGGCGGAGCTGCCGGTGCAGGTGCTTTTCAAGCCGCAGAACCTGGATCACCTGCTGGGCCAAGTGGTGAGCGAGGCCGGCCTCAAGCAATTGCGCATTGCCGAGACGGAAAAATACGCCCATGTCACCTACTTCTTCAACGGCGGCATCGAGCAGCCCTTCCCCGGCGAAGATCGCATCCTGGTGCAAAGCCCGCTGGTGACCACCTACGACCAGGCGCCGGAGATGTCGGCAGTGGAAGTGACCGACAAAGCGATAGAGGCCATCGCCCGCCGCGAATACAGCCTGGTGGTGCTCAACTATGCCAATCCCGACATGGTAGGTCACACCGGCAACTACGAAGCCACCATCCGCGCCCTGGAAACGGTGGATCGCTGTTTGGGCCGGCTGCTGGCGGCAGTGGTGGATGCAGGAGGCACCACTTTGATCCTGGCGGATCACGGCAATGCCGAGCTGATGTGGGATGAGAACGGCAACCCCTGGACGGCCCACACCACCAACCCCGTTCCCTGCATTCTGGTGGAGGGGGAAAGGCGCAAAATCCCCGGCTGTGGCGGCGATGTCAAGTTGCGCTCCGACGGCACTTTGGCTGATGTGGCCCCCACCCTGCTGGAGATCTTGGGCCTGCCTCAGCCCCCCGAAATGACAGGACGTTCGCTTTTGCAGCCGGCAGAATACACCATCCTCCAGCGGCAACCCAGTCCTGTGGGGCGGTAGGTGCCAGGGATCCCTTACTCCGTCACCGGGATCCCTTCTTGGGCCAGCCATGCTGTTAGCTCTCCCCAGTTGCGATAGACAGCCAGAACCCGTGAGCGATCGGGGTGATAGGGGGCAGCCAAGCGCTCCAACTGCAAAAAGCGGGCCTGGGGAGGGATCACCGCCGCTTCGGGATCGGGGGGAGTGGGTCGGCGCAAGGAGCTGCTGTAGCCGCGGTAGATCAGCACCAGATCAGACTCTCCCTCGCTTTCCACCTCCACCCGGAGCACCTCCTGCGGGTGGTCTTGGCTATAGCGCTCCAAGGCCAAGGGCCAAGGCAGGGCCCTCATGCTTCCAGTTCCCCCTTATCAGTTCCGGGTCGCAGCCGCCAGACAAAGTAGAGGCTGTAGAGCAGGTAGGCCACCAGTCCCCAGGCCCCCACGCTCCCCAGCAGCTCCGGCGATACATTGGGATGGAAGATCTCCCGAAACCCCAGCGGTGGCCCAAACCAAGCCCGGCAATCCTCTGGCAGAGAAGTGCGGAAAGCACAGGGCACAAAGGCCCCCGAAAAGAGGATCCCGGCCCCCATATAACCAGTCAGGCCCCACCGCCAGAGCAAAAAGGCTCGCGCCGCCCAGCTTCTCGACTGCTCGAGAGCAGCACTCCAGTCCCGCCAAAACCAAAGACAAACCAAGATCAACAGCCGCGCCATTGCTCCACTGAGAAAGCTGACGGGCAGGCCCCCAATCATCAGGTACACCGTCACCGCCAAGAGGCTCGATACCCGCCAATAAACGATCAATAGCTGAATCAAGGGCCGCAACCCCACCGCAAAAGCCCAAATCAGCAGCAGCAATGGCATCACCACCGTCAGCGCCACTGCCAAGCGGTAGTCCAGCCAGATTGCATCCACCAGCCAACTCTGGGGAGTCATCCTCACCCTCTGCCACTCCTGCCCCTTAGTATATGAAACCTGGGGGATCCAGGGCGGGACACAGAGAGTTACGGAATGTTAACGCCTGCTGACCATCCCCAGCAAAACTTTACACCAGACAGCTTTCAGAAAGTTTTCCATTTTGCCGCTACCGATCCCCGAAAGTGGTAGATTCTTAGCTAGCTCCTCAGAGGAGCATGACTCTAGTCAATAATAAGCTCAACTATACTGAAAATAATGTATAATATGTTCAGTACGGATTACTACTAGTTGATCTTTCTGTTTACTTTCGAGTCTGCCAACATGGTAGCCAAAGCAAAGCAGAAAATTGGTAGTAAGACGACACGGAAACTGCGCTTTGGGTATTCTACTCAAAGCTTTGCGGGATACCGCCATTCTGTTTGGAAACAAACAGAATGCTATCGCTGCATAGTTGAACAGTGATGTTCAGCAGTGTTCAGCGTAAATGTATCAGTATCCCTGTCGTTCGGAAGGCCAGCTGCCTGTCTGAGCGACCAGCGGAGTCTCCTTCAGACCTTGGCCCAACTTAATCTCATTAAGTATTGTTACTTAATCGTGTTATCTTGGGTTAAGGTCAAACCTTGAGAGGCATGACCTCGAAACCATGGCCCGTTCTTCCAGACTCCTCTCTCACAGTTCTACCCGTTGGAAGGCGACCCAGTGGAAGCCCAGACCACTGCCTCCCTTGGAGAATGCACCTCCTTCTCCGAAGCGGGAGGAAGAGACAGGGGATCCAGTTGCGTCAGAGCCACCCCTTGCCCTGGGGAAGCCCGATTTGGCGAGGAAGGTGAAGGGTGGAGCTAGGGGGGCAGCAGTTGCTGGCAGCGGGAGCTATGAAGCGCTGCAGCTGTGGCTGGTGCTGGTTACCTTGGGGGTAAGTCTGGCCATTGCCGTGGGAGTGGCCCTGGTTTACTCTCTGGGGGTAGCTGCCAACTACTTGCTGGGGGCGGTTGTTGGCGTGGTTTATCTGCGCATGCTGGGCCGCGGCGTAGCGGAGCTGGGCAAAAGCCGCAACCGTTTGGGGGTGACGCGTTTGGCTCTGTTTGTCGGGCTGATCGTTTTAGCCACTCAGGTGAAGTCTTTACAGATATTGCCCATTTTCCTGGGGTTCATGACCTACAAGGTCACCCTGCTCATTCATCTTGTCCAGACCTTGACCCGTTCATCTTCTTCTGTGTGATGCCCATGAACCTGTCCTTCTCCTCTCCTCCTCTTTTGGCAGAACTCGAGGTCGGCCATCACCTTTACTGGCACCTGGGCAAATTCACGGTTCACGGGCAGGTTTTGATCGCCAGCTGGATCGCCATTGCCCTGATCTTGACGGTGGTCATTTTGGGCACCCGTCAACTGCAGCGGGAGCCGGCTGGCCTGCAAAACTTTGTCGAGTATGCCCTGGAATTTGTGCAAAGCATTGCCCGAGCCCAGATTGGCGAGAAAAACTTCCGGCCCTGGGTACCCTATGTCGGCACCTTGTTCCTGTTTATCTTTGTCTCCAACTGGATGGGCAACCTCTTCCCGTGGAAGCTGATTCCTCTGCCGGAAGGGGAGTTGGCCTCCCCCACCAACGACATCAACACCACTGCCGGGTTGGCGCTGCTCACCAGCATCATGTATTTCGTGGCCGGCATCAGCAAGCGGGGGCTGTCTTACTTCAAAAAGTACATCGAGCCTACCCCGATTCTGCTGCCCATCAACGTTTTAGAAGATTTCACCAAGCCCCTTTCCCTGAGTTTCCGTCTATTCGGCAACATCCTGGCAGAAGAGCTGGTGATTGCGGTGTTGGTGTTGCTGGTGCCCTTGTTTATCCCCGTGCCGGTGATGGTTCTGTTCCTGTTTACGGGGGCAATTCAGGCTTTGATCTTCTCAACCCTCTCGGCAGCTTACATTGGAGAGGCGCTGGAAGGTCATGGAGGAGGGGATCACCGTGATTGAGGCCGCTGTTCGGTCGATCCACCTTGGCCCTTTTCGGGAAAATCATCTCAAGGGGGTCAGCGCAAGGGATCCCTTCTCTGGTAAGGTTTGTTGGGGCCGACAAGTTATGCTGAAGGCCGCCGACAAAGGGGTGAGCGAGGTCGATTTACTGAGCCCGGATCATCCCAAGGCTGAAAAGCGCTGTTGCTTTTGTATCGATGGTTTGTGAATGACAAGGAGCATCTCATTATGGATCCGTTAACCTCTGCTGCTTCTGTTTTGTCTGCTGCTCTGGCCATTGGCCTGGGATCCCTGGGTCCCGGTCTGGGTCAGGGGAATGCTGCCGCTGCCGCCATGGAGGGGCTGGCCCGTCAGCCCGAAGCGGAAGATAAGATCCGCGGCAACTTGCTGGTCAGCTTGGCTTTCATGGAAGCTTTGACCATCTACGGCTTGGTGGTGGCGCTGGTGCTTTTGTTCGCCAACCCCTTTGCTTAACTCTCATTGGGGGCGGACTGCATTGATTTACCCATCCGCCCGCCCCCTCACCCAGCTCCATCTCAGACTCAGTTCCTGTTGGGGTTGCAACGTCATGTTCTTTCCAACCTTGTTGGCTGTTGAAGCGGCTGAAAAAGGTGGTCTTTTCGATCTGGATGCCACCCTGCCCCTGATTGCCATTCAGTTTTTGCTGTTGGTGGCAGTGCTCAACTCCCTCTTCTATGAGCCGGTTACGCGGGCTATCGACAGCCGCAACGACTACATCCGCACCACTCAAGCGGAAGCCCAAGAGCGGTTGGACAAGGCGGTGTCGTTGACCCGACAGTATGAGTCTGAGATCAGCCAGGCCCGCTTGCAAGCCCAGCAGGTGATCGCTGAGGCAGAGGCTGCAGCTGCTCGCATTCGTTCCGAGAAACTGGCTGCCGTGCAGGCAGAGATCCAGCAGAAGCTGGAGGCGGCGCGGCTACAGGTCGAGCAAGAGAAGCAGGCAGCCCTCGAACAGCTGCAGCAGCAGGTGGATGCCATTGCCGCCCAGATTACCCAGAAACTGTTGGGCAGTGCTCGTTAGATCGCTGGTTGGAAGTACTTTTGGAGGAGCTTGCGATGCCTGTGTGGAGTTGGGTGGCCGGTTGGATCTTGGCTGTGGCCGAGACCACGGAGCTACTCCCAGAAGCCAAGGCAGGAGAGGGGGATCTCTTGGCCAAGATTCTCGAGAGCAACCTGATCAACATCGCGATCATTCTCACCTTGCTGTTTATCTTGGGTCGCAAAGTGGTGGGAGAAGCCCTGGCCAAGCGGCGGGAGGGGATCCTAGAAGAACTGCGGCAAGCGGAGCAGCGCAAGCGGGAAGCCATCGAGAGGCTGGCGGAGGAGCAGCAAAAGCTGGCCCAGGCTCAGCAGGAGGCTGAACGTATCCGCAAGCAGGCGGAAGCCAACGCCGAAGCCCGTCGGCAAGAGTTGTTGGAGCAGGCGGAGCGGGAAGTGGAGCGGCTGCGGGCCAATGCTGAGAAAGAGTTGTCCAGCGAGCAGGAGCGGGTTTTTCAGGAGTTGCGTCGGCAGATCGTTCGCCAAGCCCTGAGCAAGGTGGAGCAGGAGTTGCCGCAGCACCTCAACGAAGAGGTTCACCGCAGCCTGATCGAGAAAGGGATCCAAATGATTGCCCGCTAACTCTCAAGGAGGAGAAAGGTATGATCAGCAGCACAATGGCTGAGAAGGTGGTGGATCCCTATGCCGAGGCTCTCATTGCTCTTGGGTCAGGCCAGGGATTGCTGGACACTTTTGCCGCCGATATGCGCTTTATTGCCGAGGTTTTGCGGGCTACGCCGGAGCTGGGCCAGTTTCTCGCCAACCCGGTGATCAAGGCCGAGGCCAAAAAGAACCTGCTGCAGCAAGTATTTGCCGATCAGATCCACCCTCTGCTGCTGAATGCGCTGAAGTTGTTGACCGACCGCCGCCGTATCATGTTTCTCGGGACTGTTTGCCGGCGCTTTTTGGATCTGCAGCGGAAGCTCCAGAACATCGTCCTGGCCGAGGTGACGACGGCGATACCCTTGACGGAAGCTCAGCAGCAGTCAATTCGCGAGCGGGTGATGGACTTCACCCAGGCCAGCGGTGTGGAGTTGCAAGCCACTCAGGATCCGGAGCTGCTGGGAGGGGTGGTCATCAAGATTGGATCCCAGGTGATCGACCTCAGCTTGCGTGGACAGTTGCGCCGGCTGGCCTTGCAGTTGGCCTAAGTTGTTTTTTGAGGATCCCTTCCCGTTACCTTGAGAGGACTGCTATGCCTACCATTCGCCCAGACGAGATTAGCACCATCATCAAACAGCAGATCGAGCAGTACAACCAGGAAATGCAGGTCTCCAACGTGGGGACAGTTCTGCAGGTGGGGGATGGCATTGCCCGCATCTACGGTTTGGATAAGGTGATGGCCAGCGAGCTGCTGGAATTTGAGGATGGCACCACCGGTATTGCCCTCAACCTGGAAGAAGACAACATCGGTGCCGTGCTGATCGGCTCCGGGCGAAATATCCAGGAGGGATCCACCGTCAAATCTACGGGCAAAATCGCCAGCATCCCCGTGGGGGAAGCCCTCTTGGGCCGCGTGGTGGATCCCCTGTGCAACCCCCTCGACGGCAAAGGCCCGATCCAGTGTACGGAGTCTCGCCTGATCGAATCTCCGGCACCTGGCATTGTCGATCGCCGCTCTGTGTACGAGCCCCTGCAAACCGGCATTACCGCCATCGATGCCCTGATCCCCATCGGGCGGGGGCAGCGGGAACTGATCATCGGCGACCGCCAAACCGGCAAGACCACCGTTGCGGTGGACACGATCCTGAACCAAAAAGGGCAGGATGTGATCTGCATTTACGTGGCCATTGGTCAGAAGCAGAGCACCATCGCCCAGGTGGTGGGCATCCTGACCGAGCGAGGGGCTATGGACTACAGCATTGTGGTGGCTGCCGGCGCCGATAGCCCGGCCCCGTTGCAGTGGCTGGCCCCCTACTGTGGCGCCACCATTGCTGAATACTTCATGTACCAGGGCAAACACACCCTGGTGGTCTATGACGACCTCTCCAAGCAGGCGGTGGCTTATCGGCAAATGTCGCTGCTGCTGCGCCGTCCACCCGGTCGGGAAGCTTATCCTGGGGATGTGTTCTACCTGCACTCGCGGCTATTGGAGCGAGCCGCCAAGCTGAGCAGCCAACTGGGAGAGGGATCCATGACGGCGCTGCCGATCGTGGAAACCCAGGCCAATGACGTGTCGGCCTACATTCCCACCAATGTTATCTCCATCACCGATGGGCAGATCTTCTTGGAATCGGATCTGTTCAACGCTGGCATCCGCCCGGCCATCAACGTCGGGATTTCCGTCAGCCGCGTCGGCTCGGCAGCTCAGACCAAGGCGATGAAAAAGGTGGCTGGCTCCATCAAGGTGGAACTGGCGCAATACCGCGATCTGGAGGCCTTTGCCCAATTTGCCTCTGACCTGGATGAGGCTACCCAAAAGCAACTGGCCCGCGGCCAACGGCTGCAGGAGTTGCTGAAGCAGCCACAGTACTCTCCCCTGTCTCTGGATCAGCAGGTGGCCATTATCTATGCGGGGACGCGAGGCTATTTGGATGACATTCCGGTGGAGAAGGTCTCCAGCTTCAAACAGGGCCTTTTGGCTTACCTGGGCACCACCCATCCCAAGTACGGCGAGATCGTCCTCTCCACCAAGCAGCTCACCGACGAGGCAGAAGAAATCTTGAAAACGGCCATCACAGAGTTCAAGCAGAGCTTCGTGGCCAAGGCGGCCTAGGGTGACGCGGATCTCTCCTGGCCCGGATCCCTGTCGACCACCAAAATAGAGGGAGTAGGTTATGGCAAACCTCAAGCGCATCCGCGATCGCATCAAGGCGGTGAAAAACACCCGCAAAATTACCGAGGCCATGCGGCTGGTGGCAGCAGCTCGGGTGCGGCGCGCCCAAGAGCAAGTGATGGCCACCCGTCCCTTTGCCGACCGACTGGCCCAGGTTTTCTATCGGCTGCAGACGCGGCTGCGACTGGAGGATGTCAACTTGCCTCTGCTGAAGCAGCGGCCCATCCAGACGGTGGGGCTGTTGGTGGTGGCCGGGGATCGGGGCTTATGCGGAGCCTACAACGCCAACGTGATTAAGCGCACCGAGGAGCGGGTTCGCGAGCTGCAGGAGACAGGGCAGCAGGTGCAGCTTTACCTGGTGGGCCGCAAGGCGGTGCAGTATTTCCAGCGGCGCTCCGCTCCCATCGCCAAGACCTACGTGAATTTGTCGCAGATCCCCACGGCGGCTGAGGCTGCCCAGATTGGGGATCAGCTCCTGGCGGCCTTCTTGTCGGAGAAGGTGGACAAGGTAGAGCTGCTCTACACCCGCTTTGTCTCTTTGATCAGCTCCCGTCCGGTGGTGCAATCCCTGTTGCCCCTCGATCCGTCGCGGTTGGCCACTCAAGACGATGAAATTTTTCGTCTTTTGGTGCGGGGCGGAGAGTTTACTGTCGAGCGCAGCAAAGTCATCGCAGCGGTCTCGGCCCCACCTCAGGACATGATCTTTGAGCAGGATCCCGTGCAGATTTTGGATGCACTGCTGCCGCTGTACCTGAACAACCAGTTGCTACGGGCCTTGCAGGAGGCGGCGGCCAGCGAATTGGCAGCTCGCATGACGGCCATGAACAACGCCAGCGACAATGCCAGCGAGCTCATTCGCACGCTGGGTCTTGCCTACAACAAAGCTCGCCAGGCGGCTATTACCCAGGAGATCCTGGAGGTGGTGGCCGGAGCGGAGGCCTTGTAGGGTTCTCAAAGGAGATCCCCTGAGGAGCCGAGGTTGCGTTGCCGCGCCATCTGGGAGTTGAGCAGAACCACCGGCAAAATCCCCACTAAGACAATGGCCAAAGCCGGTGCCCCTGCCTCCGCGAGACGCTCATCGGCTGCCAAGCGGTAGGTTTGCACCGCCAAGGTGTCGAAGTTGAAGGGCCGCAGCACCATCGTGGCCGGCAGCTCCTTCATCACATCCACAAATACCAGCAGCATGGCCCCCAAGAGGCCACCGCTCATCAAGGGCAAATGCACCCGCCAGAGGGTACCCAGGGATCCCTGTCCCAGGCTGCGGGCTGCCTCATCCAAACTGGGGGGAATGCGCAGCAGCGTGGCCTCAACGGTGGCCAAAGAAACGGCCAAAAACCGCACCAGGTAGCCGAACACCAAAGCCGTGAGGGTGCCACTGATCACCAGGCCAGGTGGCTGTTGCAGCACCACCTGCCGCAGGTAGCTCAGCAGTTGATCCAACCACCCTAGGGGAATCAGAACCCCCACTGCAATCACCACCCCAGGCAGCGCATAGCCCAGAGAAGACAACTGCACTGCCAGCCGCAGGCCCCACGGGGATCCCGCCCGTCCTAGCCCCTGCATGCGCAGCCCGTACAGCACCACCACCGACACGGAAACGGCAATGACAGCCGTGATGGTCGATAGCAGAAAGCTGTTCTGGGCGTAGCTCCAAAAGCGGCGACCCAGCTCCCCCTGGCGCAGGGTCATATTGAGCAGAATCAAGGCCGGCACGACGAAGCCCAGCCCAATCGGGATCCCACAGGCTAGCCAAGCCCCCACCGCCCGGATCCCTTGTAGGCGGTAACGGGTTGGGGTGGGTTTGAACCCTTGGCGATAGTAGCGCGCCCGCCGGCGGGAGACCTGCTCCATCGTTATCAGCAGCAACACCAGCAGCAACAGCAGCGCCGAAAGCTGAGCCGCCGCCACCAGATTGCCCAGGGCCGTCCAGGTGCGGTAGATGCCGGTTGTAAAGGTATCTACCCCGAAATAGCTGACGGTGCCGAAATCGTTGAGGGTTTCCATCAAGGCCAGCAGACAGCCGGCCACGATCCCCGGTCGGGCCAGCGGCAAAGCCACCTTGAAAAAGCTGGCCCAAGGCCCGTAGCCCAAGGAGCGGCTTACCTCTAAGCAGGCCACCGATTGCTCCTGAAAGGCCAGCCGGGCCGAGAGGTAAACATAGGGATAGAGGGTGAGGATCAGCAGCAGGATCGCCCCCCACAACGAGCGAATGTTAGGGAACCAGTAGTCGCCGATCCCCCAACCTGTTACCCGCCGCAGCCAGATCTGGAAACCGCCGGTTACCTGCAAAAAATCGGTGTAGGCGTAGGCCAACACATAGGTGGGGGCCGCCAGGGGCAGCACCAACATCCACTCCAGCCAGGCCCGCCCCCAAAACTGACACATGGTCACCAGCCAGGCAGTGCCACTGCCCACCAGGATGACCCCCGCCGCCACCCCTGCCATCATCACCAGGCTATTGCGCACATAAAGCCCCAAGACCGTATCGGCCAGGTGCTCCCAAACCTGCCGCTCGTCCGCAAAAAGGCTGAGCAACACCGTAAGGACAGGAACGAGAATGAGACCGCTGAGGGTCAGAGTCAGAAGCGCCCAGCCGTTCAGAGGAAAGAAGCCACTTCCCGGCAGAGATTTGCTCAACAACTTCAACCTCATCTCTTTGTCCATCTCAACAGGCGGGAGCTACCTCTTGAGCAACTCCTGGGGAAGAAAAGGGGATCCTCCAGGGATCCCCAACCAAGTTTTCTCTCAAAACAAGCTCTTGGGCAGCTTAACGAAATAAACGATGTTCTCGTCTTGCTTGTTACCAAGGTAAGGCATAGTTTTTTCTTGAACCGCGCCCTTTTCCGAGACGATGCCAAAGTCGTCGTCGTTAACTATCGCTAGGGTAGTTGAGTTGAGAATGGCCAACCCCTCGGGCTTGTCGTGGGGATAATTGGGGATCGACATAATGTCAAATACTTCTTCTTTGTTTTCTGTGTTCAAAAGCAGATCCCGCTTTGGAACAGGAGCCTTTTCGGGAAGGTTTTCAATTGCCTTTGCCGGGCTATTGGTGTAGAAAGAAGCTAAAGAAAGCAGGAGCAAGAACAAGCCTGCTGTTCGCAGTTGTTTCATTTGGCAAACCTCCAGAAGCTTTTGAAAAAGAAAGACAGGACGCCTGAGCGGCCTCGAACGGAAGCAACGCCGTCCTAGAGTATCGACGCTTGGCCAAGAACCGTCAAGCTGCTTAACGTTCACGGCGTCAAGCAATGAAAGGCTGCACTCAGGGCCTGTCCTGGAGGCCTGATCTACTTCCAACCGGCCCGATCCATTACCTTTAGGGCATCAGGGGTGACGCGGCCAATGCTGGCAGCGTTGATCGTATCTTCCTTAAAGGTGCCAAAGCTGGCCACCAACGAGTCGATCTCAGCCCCAGGCAGTACCGGGTACTCATTGTTGCTCTGGGCAAAAATGGCCTGCGCCTCTGGCCCGGAGAGAAACTCCAAAAATTGGATGGCCGCTTCTTTGTTGGGAGCTGTTTTCAGAATGCCGGCCCCGCTGATGTTGACGTGGGTGCCACGATCCTGCTGGTTGGGGAAGAAGACGCCGATTTTCTCGGCTACGGCGCGCTCTTCTGGATTGTCGGATTTGATCAAACGCGGCAAATAGTAGGTGTTGGCCAAAGCCACGTCTCCCACCCCGGCGGCCACGGCCTTGATCTGATCTATGTCTCCCCCTTCCGGCGGACGGGCAAAGTTGGCCACCAAGCCTCGGGCCCATTGCTCCGTTTCCGGGATCCCGTGGGCCAAGATGATCGAAGCCGTCAAGGATTGGCTGTAAACGTTGCTGGAGGAGCGGGTGAGCACCTTGCCCCGCCATTTGGGGTTTGCCAAGTCCTCATAGGTGGACAACTCCTTGGGATCCACCTTGTCTTTGTTGTACATGATCACCCGCGCCCGCTTGGTGAGGCCAAACCAGTACCCCTCTGGATCCCGCAGAGACTCGGGAATATTTTTGGAGAGCGTCTCCGACTGGATGGGTTGAAACCAGCCCTCGTTCTGAGCCCGCCACAACCGGGCAACATCCACCGTCATGAAGATGTCGGCGGGGCTGTTGGATCCCTCGCTGCGGATGCGCTCGATGATCTCATCGGCTTTGCCCTGCACCCAATTCACGGTAATGCCCGTTTTCTGCTGGAAAAGTTCGTACAATTTCTCGTCTGTGCTGTAGTGTCGCGAGGTGTAGAGGTTCACTTCCCGATTGGCGCCATGGGCCGGACGCAGAAGAGACCCTGCTGCCAGAGCCGCAGAACCCAGCGTGGCTCCACTGACAAATTGCCGTCGCGATAAGCGCATACCCAACTCCTAAGTTCAAAAACATCTCAAGAGACACAGCTCCACCGGCCAGGCTCTCTCTGAGAAAGCACCGGAAAGCCAAGCCCAAAGGACAAAGACAGTCCCCGCAAGCCTCACTCTGTTGGCTCTTATCTTGGGCCAACCTTATTGAGACTTTTATTCAAGAACTTTGCCTTGAGGCAATGATAGGAGATCTCAAGTACCAGGTCAAGCTCTTGGGAGTTGTTCTCACTTCTCACCCTTTGGGATGAAACTGGGTGGCTTCCCCTTGTCCTCGACAGCGCCTGAGATGGCCAGCAACGCAGCCGGTCTTGTTGAGCAACGGGTCTCTACCCAGGGCTTTGCGGTCAGCGGTATTGACAGCACTCGCGAAAGCTGAAGAGGCTTCGGGTATAAAGGGAGCAGGGTAGATGACAGAGCTATGGTGAGCTCCCTTTCGAGATCGCCTCATGCACAGGTGCAAGAGAATAGCAGGGATCCAGGTGTCTCTATCCTGGTCTGCGGCTACAACGATTTGGTGGAGCTCACTCTCCAAGCCCTAGAAGCTTTTGGACATCGCGCTGTAGTAGTTGCTCCCGATCTGCCCCCTCATTTGGAAGAGCAGTGGCAATACCTACAGGCGGATCCCCGCCAGCCGGGGGTGTTGCAGCGGGCTGGGATCGAGCGGGTCAAGGTGGCGCTGCTGCTGGAGGACGATGACCAAGCCAACTTTGAGCTGGCTTTGCTGATTCGAGATCTCAATCCACAGGTGCGTGTCGTCTCCCGTCTGTTCAACCACAGCCTTGCCCGCTATCTCGACTCGGCTTTGCCGCAGCATTTTTCCCTATCGGTGGCGGCTTTGGCTGCCCCGGCTTTTGCCCTTAAGGCCGTTTCCGACGAATTTGTTGGCTACTTTGAGCTGCCCCAGCTGGAAGCCCAGCCGGCCACGCTTCCGCCAGAGCTGGCAGATCCGGCTTACTTTGTCTCAGACCGAGAGACCACCCTCTGGAACGTGGTAGAGCTGACCATCGGATACAACTCCCGCCTGCTGCATATGCCCCTCTCGGAGCTGGAGGAAACTTTTGGGGCGCGGGTGCTGTTTCATTACCCGGTGGATGGGCTTTCTGACTTTTCCAAACAGCGAGTTTTCGACGACTTTGACCACGAGGCAGAGCTGCTGGAGGGGGATCGCGTTTTGGTCATTTGCGATCCCAGAGCCTACCTGCAACTGTTGGAACGCAACGGGCGACGGGGCTCCTCACGGGCACAGCGCTGGGCCAGCGGCCAGATGCAGGACAAGCGACAACAACGGCAAGGCAGGTCGTTGGGGCGGGGATCCCTTGGGTCTTGGCTGCGCAGAGGAGTGCAGGGACTCCTACAGGTCAAGCCCATCGTGCGCACCCTCACCTTCACCTTGGGGGCCATGCTGGTGCTGGGGGTGATCAACTTCAGGATGATCGGCAAACCCCTCATCGATGGGCTTTTGCTGACGATCGTGGTGCTGACAGGGGGCTACGGGGATATTGAGGCTTTTCAACAGCCGGAAACACCGCTGGGGGTGAAGGTGCTGGCGGTGATGATGACCTTGGTGGGGGCTGCCCTGGTGGGGTTGATTTACGGCTTGGTGACCGACAAATTGGTGAGCAGTCGCTTTGGCTTGGGTCGGGCTGCCCGTATGCCCAAAGAGGATCATGTGGTGATCGCAGGGTTGGGGCGGCTGAGCTATTTGGTGCTGCAGTTGTTGCGGCAGATGGGCTACGAGGTGGTGGTGGTGGATCCCAATAGCGAGAACCCTCTCTTGGAGGCAGCGGAACGGGAGGGAGCGGTGGTGGTTCGTGGGGATTATGCCCTGGCAAGCACGCTGCAGCAGGCTCGCATTCAAGGCAGCCGCTGCCTGATCTGCACCACCCCTGACGATCTCACCAACCTGGAGACGGCCCTGACGGCCCACAGCCTGCAGCCGGGGATCCGCACCATTTTGCGGGTTACCGATCCCGAATTGGCGGCTCGCATGCAGCGCCACATGCAGACCCTGGGGATCAGCTACAGCGCTACCGGGCTGGGGGCACGGGCTTTTGCCACCGCAGCACTGGTGGGATCCGTCTACGGCACCCTGGCTTGGCAGGGGGAAACTCTGCTGGTGACGCTGCTGGAGGTCTCTGCCCATTGCCACTACCTGGGGCTATCCTTGCGCCAACTGGCCCAGGACTATGACCTGGTGATCTTGCTGCATCGCTCCCGACCGGGGAAACCCTGTGTTTTTCCCAAGATCTGGCAAAAAGAGGGCAAGACCCTGTTGAAAGAAGGCGATCAACTCTATGTGATGGGAACGGTGGAATCCCTGATTCGCTTAACCCAAGGACGGCCTCTTCCCCCAGAGCTGTATCAGGTGCGCCTCCTAGAGTATCGCAACCCCTATTTTGAAGAGGAGATCCTCTCGGCTTTATCGTTCTACGCACGCCTGCCCAAAACGGCCCTGAAACCCCTATTGGGCTGTCTGCCGGCGGTGGTGAGCCCACCCCTTCCCCGCGACAAGGCAATCAAGTTAGCCCGCCAACTGCGCAAGATGAGCACTGAAGTGCAGGTGTTTGCCCAGGCGCAGCCTGCCCATTGGATCCCTGCAGCCATGAACGAAAACAGCGAGAGTAATCTGAATTGATTTGGACACTGTTCTGTTTATTGGTCTATTCTGCACTCCGTAGTCCAAAACATCTCGTTATGGGCAGTTGGACATTCAGGAGATAGGCTTTTCGGCTGCAAGTCGCACAAAGCGATTTTGGTTGTAGAGCTGCTGAGCCACCACTGCGAAACCCACCTTCTCCAGCAACCACACCAGGTCTTCGGCGCTGAAGCGATTGTGCTCGTAGAAGTGGGTAAACTGATCCAGCAGCGTTTCCAAAGGCGTGTCCGACTGGAAGAGTTGGGCCTCTGTATCGGCATCGAAGTAGAGGCTGAGCGGGGCGCGCACCCAATCCACCAGCAAAAATCGCCCCCCCGGCTTGAGCAGACGCAACACCTCCTGCAACAAGCGCAAGGGCTGCACCATCTCGTGCAACACCACCACTGCCTGAGCTGCATCGATGCTGTTGGCCGCAAGCGGCAAGTGAGGGTCGTGCAGGTCGGCCTGCAGCAGCTGGATTCCAGGGATCCCCTTCAAATCTGCCGCCGCTCGCTCCAACATGTAGGGCATCACATCCACCCCGATGAAGTGTCCTCCGGGATAGCGTTGCGCCCACTGACCCAGAGCAAACCCCGGCCCGGTTCCCAGATCCAACAAGCGCGGTGCAGGAGGCAGACAGGGCTCGATGTGCATCTGCCAGAACTGCCAAAACGCCTCGTTAAAGCGCCCAGGAGCTGTTGCCAGCATGCGCTCGCAGAAGCTGGGGCCACGGTGGTGCTGGTAGAGAAGCTGAAAGGTATCGAGGCCGGTCTGGGGCATGGCTGAAGATTGTTGAGAAAATTGCTAGAGGGATCACCAGAATTCGCTGATGGGCTGAAAAGAGCATCGGGGGATCCCCAAAAGTAAGGCCTAATGTCGGCCTAACGAGCCGTGGGAGCGCTGGAAAAGTTGGCAATGCCGGTCTCCAGGTCGCTAAAGCAGGTCAATACCTTTTCCATAGAGGTGAGGTTGAGGACGAGGGCCACATTTTCCGGCACGCAACAAAGGCTAATGTTGCCCCCGGCAGCACGGCACTTGCGCAAAGCCGAGATCAACACCCCCAGCCCAGAGCTGTCCATAAAAGTGACCGACGACATGTCGATCAACATATTGGGATAACCGAAATCTAAAACCTGCTGGAGCAATTGCCGAACTTCTGAGGCGGCCTTGGCGTCAAAACGACCTTCCAGGGGCACAATTGCCAGTTTTTGCCCTTGTGGAGTCTCAGCAGTACGGATGCGCAGCTTGAAATCCATCGTTTCCAGTGAAGACCTCATGCCCCACCTTAACACCATCCGCTACCGCCCACCAGGAAATCTTGTGAAGATCCCCAGGGACAGCGCGGCTCCCTCCAAAAACATCTGCCCTCTCGCCCCCAGCTCCTCTCCCAACAAGCCAGAGGGAAGCCGTGTAAACCCATGAAGTAAGAGCCGCCCCAGAGCTTAGCAGGAACTCCATCCCCCGCAGGGAAGGGATCTGGCCTCGGCCACAAATTCCGCATCTTAGGCGGATCTACCTACAGCATAGGTTGCAGGGTTAAAGCCTCCGAGTCTATGGAGGGAAGGGACACATGCAAACGGGGGCGGTGCATAGAGAGCAACTGGGCCAGCCGCTTGCGCAGCTCAGTGCGGGGCACAATCGCGTCGATGAGCCCTTGGGCCAGCAGGTACTCGGCGGTTTGGAAGCCTTCGGGAAGCTTGCCCTTGCCAATGGTTTGCTCGATTACATTCGGCCCGGCAAACCCCACCTGCGCGCCCGGCTCGGCCAGGATCAAATCTCCCAGCATGGCAAAGCTGGCAGTTACCCCGCCATAGGTGGGATGGGTGAGCACGGAGATGAACAATTGTCTGGCGTCGCGGTGCCTTTGTAGGGCGGCTGAGGTTTTGGCCATCTGCATGAGGCTGAGGATCCCTTCCTGCATGCGGGCCCCCCCCGAAGCCGAAAACAGGATCAAAGGCAGGTGATCGCAGGTGGCCCGTTCCGTGAGGCGGGCGATCTTCTCGCCTACCACCGAGCCCATGCTGCCGCCCATAAAGCGAAAGTCCATCACCCCAATCGCCACCGGGATCCCTTCCAGGCTTCCCAACCCTGTCAGGACGGCATCCTTGAGCTGGGTGCGCTCCTGGTAGGTGGCCAAGCGCTCGGAGTAGGGCTTTTGGTCGAAAAAGTGTAGGGGATCCGTGGGAGCCAGGTGTTCGTCCAGGGGTTGCCAGGATCCGGGATCCAAAAGCTGTTCCAGACGCTCTGGAGCTGTAATGCGATGGTGATGCCCACAGCTGGGGCAAACTTGCCAGTTTTGCTGCAGATCCTTGGTGTAGGTCAGGGTGTCACAGGCAGGACACTTTTGCCAGAGGCCATCGGCAATTTCTCTCACCTGACGCTCTTTGTCGAAGGGGCTGCTACCTGTCAGGTTTAGAGAGGTTTGTCTGCGCCGCTCCGCAAACCAATCCAGTAGAGACATAGCTGTTGAAACACCTTTTCTGGCCAGGGATGTTGAGAGCCCTGCCGGTGAGCTGCGAAACACATCTCAACGTTCTCAAGCTATCAAAGAATCGCCCAACTGAAAATAGAGACAACAGCAAGCGATGGAGACTCAGTGGCAGGTGCTGACCACAGGGGATGGATCCCTGACCTTTTTCTCGGAAGAGTTTGGACAGGCTTTTCACAACGTCAGTGGTGCCGCTCAGGAGGCTCTGGAGAAGTTTGTCCGCCCTTGCCGGCTGGATCGGCTGCCTTTGGAGCGGGATCCCGCCCAGCCCATTCGCCTTTTGGATATTTGCTTTGGCCTGGGCTACAACTCCGGCCTTGCCCTAGAAACCATTTGGCAAATCCGGCCCGATTGTCTTGTGGAGGTAATCGGCCTGGAGCGATCCCCGGAAGTGCCTCGCCAGGCTTGGCAGGCGGGGGTGGGATCCGACTGGAGCTTTGGGCAAGAATGGCAACACTGGATTGAACAGGGATCCTGGCAATCGGAGCGCTGGCGCGGAACGCTGCTGTGGGGCGATGCCCGGCAAACGGTGTTGCAGGTGCCGCTGGGGTGGGCAGATGCGGTGTTTTTGGATCCCTTCTCGCCTTCTGTTTGCCCAGAGCTGTGGACGGTGGATTTCCTGCGGGCCGTGGCTGAACGGATGCGACCAACCGGCATTTTGGCCACCTATTCCTGTGCAGCGGCGGTGCGAGCGGCTCTGTTGGAAGCAGGGCTTTTCATCGGCTCTACCCCCCCGGTAGGTCGTCCTTGGCCGGGGACAGTGGCCTCGCCCCAACCTGACCACCTGCCGCCCCTTTCCCCCATGGAGTGGGAGCACCTGAAAACTCGCGCTGCCGTGCCCTACCGGGATCCCACCTTGAAAGGAGATAGAGCGCAAATCCGTCTGCAACGCCAACGGGAACAGCAGGGATCCCCTTTGGAGCCCACTTCTGCTTGGAAACGCCGCTGGCCTGTGCAAGCCTAGAGAGTGGTGTTGCCGGAGTTCAGATCTGGACAACTTTTCCCAGGATTGCTGCCCGAGTGTATCCAAGACACCTGCGCTATTCCCGTACCCTTACGCAAGCCACCATTTCTTGACAAAGTTAAGCTAGGATGAAACTTTTCTGCTGTGAATGCCATGTCCTCTGAGGAGTCCTTCCCGCTGACGCGAGCAACCTCTGCCGGTACGCTGGTTGCCCTTTGTGCTGAACAGCACCGCGTCATCCTGCAGTTTTTGACTCGCCTGTCTCGAGCGCCGGAGTTGGATCTGGAGCAGCGACGCCTCTGTGTACAAAGGTTGCGACAGCGCCTCTCCCGCCACATTCAACTGGAGCGCCATGTTCTCTACCCCCTGCTCAGGTCGGCTCTCCAGGGGGATCCCCACCTTAGCGACCAAATTGAGCGGCTGGAGCAACATCTGCGGGATCAGATTCCAGAGCTGACGCGCTTTTTGCACCAATCAGAGCGCACCCCGCAGCAGGTGGATCCTTCTGCTGCCCTTCACTTCTATCGGCAATTGCGGGCTCAGTTTGATCAGGAGGAGAAAATCTTGCATCCCCTCTTTGCCCAGCATGTTTCTCCCGAAGCAGAGCAGCAGCAGTTGCGTCTGTTCCGCAAACGCCTGCAAGCCAGCGCTGCTTCCAATCGCTCTGCACATAGCCGTCGCGTTGCTTTGAATGAGCTGGAACGGCAGGCGATAACCCGCCCTGTCTTGCCCAACGAGCGTCTCTGGTCGCTGCAGGGCAACACTGTGCAAATGTCCGCTCCCTAGTCGACGACGGTCTTGTTGTTGGAGGCTAGTGGTGGTATTTTTGCTGCAATCGGCTCCCTGACCCCAAAACCATGCAGCCCTGGGATCCCGAAACCTACGTCGATCAAATGGCCCAACTGCTGCAACTGCCCCTGCATCCTGAACACCGAGCAGGGGTGATCGAAAATTTTGCCCGCTTTCTGCCCATTGCTCAACAGGTGCTGGAGTTCCCGTTGCCGCCGATAGTTGAGCCAGATCCCACCTTTGACCCTCAGCCATGACCGGGGATCCCCATCTTCTCGGCAGCGCCGACGCGGTCTCTATTGCCAGGGCTGTCCGCCAGGGATCCGTGAGCGCCCAAGCGGTGGTGGCCGCCTGTCTGGAGCGGATTCGCCGGCGGGATCCCCAGCTCAATGCCTTTACAGCTGTCTTGGAGGAATCGGCCTTACAAGCGGCGGAGCAGGTGGATCGACAGGTGGCTCAAGGGATCCCTGTAGGCCCGTTGGCAGGGGTGCCTTTTGCCGTCAAGAACTTATTTGACGTGGCCGGCCTCACCACCCTGGCTGGCTCGGCGATCAACCGCGAGAATCCCCCGGCCATCCAAGATGCAACGGTGGCGGCTCGTCTCAAGCAGGCAGGGGCAATCTTGGTGGGCACCCTCAACATGGACGAGTACGCCTACGGCTTCGTCACCGAAAACAGCCACTACGGCCCCACCCACAACCCCCACGATCTCAACCGCAGTGCGGGGGGATCCTCCGGCGGCTCGGCAGCAGCGGTGGCAGGAGGTTTGGTGCCCCTTGCCCTGGGCAGCGACACCAACGGCTCGATTCGGGTACCGGCCTCTTTGTGTGGCGTCTACGGCCTCAAGCCCACCTATGGCCGTCTGTCGCGGGCAGGGGTGGCTCTGTTTGCCGCCAGCTTTGACCACGTGGGCCCCTTGGCCCGTTCGGTGGCCGATATTGCCCTCAGCTTCGATGTCATGCAAGGGCCGGATCCCCAAGATCCCGTCTGTACCCGGCGTCCTGTAGATCCCACCTTTGGGCAATTGGGGCAGGGGATCGAGGGCTTGCGCATCGCGGTGGCGGATGATTACTTTGCCCGAGGGGCAGAGCCCCCCATCTTGGCCGGGGTAGAAAAGGTGGCCCAAGCCCTGGGGGCCCGCCAGACTGTGCGGATCCCGGAAGCCCAGCGCGCCCGTGCCGCCGCCTTCCTGATCACGGCTGCTGAGGGAGCCAACCTGCACTTGCCCAACCTGCGAACTCGCCCCCACGACTTTGACCCGGCCACCCGGGATCGCTTTTTGGCCGGAGCCCTGTTGCCTGCCAGTTGGATCTTGCAGGCGCAGCGCTTTCGCCGCTGGTATCGCCAGCAGGTGCAGGCCATTTTTCAGGAGATCGATCTATTCATTGCCCCCACCACCCCCTGCTTTGCCCCCTTGCTCGGCCAAGAGAAGATGGTGATCGATGGGGTAGAGGTTCTCACTCGGCCCAACCTCGGCCTCTACACTCAGCCCCTCTCGTTTATCGGCCTGCCGGTGCTTTCAGTGCCGTTGCGCGAGAGCGGATCCCTGCCCTTTGGCGTACAACTGGTGGCCGCCCCCTATCAAGAAGCCAAACTGCTGCGGGCAGCCGCCTATTTGGAGAAGCTAGGGATCCCCAATGCCCAGCCGGTCTGAGCCATGAAGAGCCCTGCTTTTGCAGCGTATCTAGCGTTAGGACTCGCGGGCATCCTCTTGTAGACACTAAATGTGTAGATAAACATTTTGCGGTCAAGAGAATGATTGCCTTGGGGGAGAAGCTCTAGTCTCCGTATGGCCCGTGGGCAATGTCTGAAGCTGGATTTGGGCAGACTCTTTGGCCTTGGCTCGCAAGAGAGATTGGGGCACCGGATATTAAAGTAAAATTAAGCCCCCAGTTGTTGTATCAAATGCCTCCTTCTCCAGGCTTGGCCAATAGAATGAACAGCATAAAATAGACACGGCACCCCCACCTGGACTCTATAACCCTATGGATCATCCTGATTCTGTGGCTCGGCGCTACATGAAACTGTGCGAGGCCTATCTCTCTCTCAACGAAGCCTTCGACAAATTGGATCAGTCCCACAGCCGCCTACAGCACTACATCAAACGACTCCTTGGCTATTTCAGTGCTGCCCAACAAGCTCTGGTTCAACTGCCGCTCTTGCAACAGCGGATTGAGCAGAGCGACCGCTGGATGAACTCCTTGCGAGAAGAACTGCAAGCCAAAGAGGCCCGGCTTGGCGAGCTAATCGCCAACTACGACCAAGTCTGCGGCGAGCTGGACTCTACCAAAGCAGAACTGTTGAGCGCTCAAGCGCTGATTGAGAAACTGGAAGCCGAAAATGCTCAGGTTTTGGAACGCTTGAGTCGGCTCACCAACATGGAAGAGGAAATGGCAAACTTGGCGGAACAGCTGGCCCAAGCGAACGAAGCTCGTCAGCAGATGGAGGCTCGAAATCGCGAGCTGGAGCGAGCTTTGGGAGACCGGGATCAGCACATTTACAGCCTGCAAGAGCGATTGGCACAATTGGAGCAAGAGATGGCCTTCCTGAAAGCTCAGCGGGATGAGGCCCAGCAAGCTGCACAACTGGCTGTATCTCGCGCTGAGCAGGCGGAAGCTAGGCTGAAGGTGCAAACCGAACAAGTTCAGACTTTGCAAAATAAGCTCCATCAAGCCGAGGAGCAGCTGGCCATGGTAACCCTGAACGAGCTGGAGCTCCTGCTCAGCCATAACTCGATGAACCTCTTGCGAGAAGCGGGGCAGGCTGCAGAAGTAGATGCCCAGGTGCTGGCAACCGTACCGACCTCTCTGGCCGAGGCGGAACACATTCTGCTGGAGATCGACCAGTTCATTCAGTTCATTTTGGCCTGCTCGGAGCCCATGAAGTCGCAGGCTGCGTGACATACTCCCGACGCTGTAGCTAGCTTCCCGCAGGGTTGCTACGCACACAGCGCGGGCTTCTCAGTGACCCCTGCTATCGCTTCAGACATTTCCTGAGCTTAAGGACTACGTCCCGCTGACGCGAAAAGGACGGGATGCCCCACCGCCCTGTAGAGTAGTGCGTAGTGACTAGTCACTAGTCACCAAATTTTCGGGCTGGAGGCCCGCACCATAGCCGCAGGCGTGGTGTCGGGAGGAAAGCCCTCCTCCATATAGGTTTGCTGGTCAAAAGTCTGGATAAACTACAATAAGCCCATGAGCCAGACTATATCCGTACGTTGCAAGCTGATAGTCCCACAAGAGTTGCGTCAAGAAATTGACCGCACTTTGCAGGGCTTTGCGAATGCTTGCAACCAGATTCTCGATACCGCCAAACAAAAGAACTGCTGGAACACCGCTAAGCTGCACCACTTGGTCTATCGGCCGGTAAGGGCAGCAACGGGGCTGAAAGCCAACCACGTCTGTCAGGCGCTCCGTCGGGTGATTAGCAATGCCAAGGCGGTGAAGCAAGTCCACAAGTTTCGCCCCACCAGTCTGACTTTGGACGCGCGTACTTTTAGGTACCGAGAGTCTGAACAGACTGTTGGTGTGACTCTGTTGAGCGGGCGAGTCTGGCTCAAACTCAAGATCGGTGGCTACCAGATAGCGCTCCTGCGGGGGCAAACGCCCACCAGCGCTACTCTGTCCAAGACCAAGCAAGGGGACTACTACATCAACATTGCTGTTGAGCTGGATACTCCCCCGACTGGCAAAACTCCAAAGGTAATCGGAGTTGACTTGGGCAGGCGGGATATCGCCACCGCTAGCAACGGACGCTCTTGGAGTGGAGAGCACATCCAGGCCGTCCGTGACCGGTTCAGCCGTGTACGCGCCAAGGTTCAATCCAAACGCACTCGCAGCTCTAGGAGACTGCTGAGAAGGCTCTCTGGGAGAGAACGGCGCTACCAGACATGGCTGAACCATAACATCAGCAAAACCTTGGTCAGGGATGCCCAGGCTATTGGTGCGGCACTGGCTTTTGAAGACTTGACAGGCATCAGAGATTGCCTGAATCAGAAGTCTCGAAGTAAGGCTGAGCGGCGCAGGACTAACAACTGGGCGTTCTACCAGCTCAGGATGTTTGTAGCCTACAAGGCTGCCATTGCTGGGGTGCCTGTGGTACTGGTTCCGCCTGCCTATACCAGTCAGACCTGCCACAAATGCCTGCACATCCACCCTGAGCGGGGTAAGTCCTACCGCAATGGTAAGTCGTTCAAGTGTGGACACTGCGGGTGGGAAGGGGATGCTGACCATAACGCTGCTCAAGTAATCTCTCTCCTTGGGGCGACTGTAAACTCGCCTGAAATTCCGAAACTTAGCTGTCCTCTGGGGCCGCTAGGGATTGGGATAAAGCCCGCACCCTGCGCATAGCGCGGGTGTCGGGTAGTTTACTAGCCTTTTTATTGCTTCATGGAGTGGGGTGACGGCTTCGGTTTTGCGTGGGTATGTTGACCCTGCGCATACAGCGCGGGGCTTCTCGGCGGTTTAGCTAAAATAGGCTAGAGAGCAGCTGCAAGACTCCGCAGGGTTGCAAAGCAACACCCCAATGGGGAGATGCCCATCTTCTCATCACCAGAACAAACTCTACCCTGCATCCTTTGAGCGGGCCAACCCAACTGAAGCTGACAACTTGAGCGCATGAAAGCCGTAGTCATGAGTGTGCCCGGCGGGCCAGAGGTTCTGCAGCTCCGAGAAGTACCTGAGCCCCAAATTCGCGGCGAGCGGGAGCTGCGCATCCGTCTGAGGGCAGCCGGCGTCAACCCCATCGACACCAAACTGCGGCAACGGGGCACCTTCTATCCAGAGGAGATGCCCGCCATTTTGGGGTGTGACGGTGCCGGCGTTGTGGAAGCCGTGGGATCCGGAGTTAGGCACTTTACAGTGGGAGACGAGGTGTACTTCTGCCACGGGGGTCTGGGCAGGCAGGCGGGGAATTACGCCGAGCTGATCGTGGTGGACGAGCGTTTTGTGGCTCCCAAGCCCAGAACTCTGAGCTTTGCGGAGGCTGCTGCTGCCCCGCTGGTGCTGATCACCGCCTGGGAAGCGCTTTACGACCGGGGGCGTCTCCAGGCCGGCCAAAGTGTGCTCATCCACGGGGGAGCGGGTGGAGTTGGCCATGTGGCCATTCAACTGGCCCGTCTACGGGGATCCAAAGTGGCCACCACCGTGAGCACCCCGGAAAAGGCAGAGTTTGTCCATTCCCTAGGCGCCGGCTTGCCCATCTTCTACCGGCAGACAGACTTTGTGCGCGCCGTTTTGGACTGGACAGGGGGAGAGGGGGTGGATCTTGCCCTAGATACCTTGGGCGGCAAGCTATTGGAGCAGACCTTCCCCGCAGTGCGCGTGTACGGAGATATCGTCACCCTGCTGGCCCCGGCCCCAGAGATCGACTGGCGGGTGGCTCGCGACCGCAACTTGCGGGTGGGATTTGAGCTGATGCTCACCCCGATGCTGAAAAGCCTGACCAACGCCCAACAAAATCAGGCGGAAATCCTCAGGCAATGTGCCCGCCTCATCGACCAAGGCCAACTGCGGATCCAGCTCAGCCACACCTTTCCTCTGGCCGAAGCGGCTGCCGCCCACCGGTTGCTGGAGCAGGGATCCGTTCTGGGCAAAATTGCCTTAACCATCCCCGAGTAGGCATGCTGGAGAAAGCCCGTTGAGGATCTGCCCATGGTTGCTCCTCTCACCCCCCACCTGCTGGAGAACGAGAGCTTCTACGAAAATGCCCTCTGCTGGCTGGGACGACCGCAAACGGCCTATCGGCTGTTGAGCGAAGCGGTTTTTCCTGCCATCTCCTCTTGGGTGCGGGGGGAGGTGGACAGCCGTTCTTTCAACCACTGGCAACTGGAAGATGTGCGCACCTTTCTGTATCCGGTGGTGGCTCTGGGGGATCAAGAAACCCTTGTTCTCTCCAGTGAAGCCCTGCTCCTCTGCGGCATCGGCAACTATTACAACCCCTGTGACTTGGCCATTGTGGTGTTTGTGCAGCAGCCCCAAGAGCTGTTCAGCCAACTGATGCAGCGCATTCGCCGGGCCGAAGCCACTATCAGCCGCGGGCCAGACGTGCGCATGCTCTCGGAACAGGTAAACCTGGCCAAGCGCGGACAAGACTACATCAACACCAAATATCTGGTCTGGCCCTACGCCCTTTCCAGCGCTGCTCAAGATACGCTAATTCAGCAGGGGATCAGCCTCATCCGTCTTTCCCCCCAAGAAGCCGCCTTGCCCTTTAAGGAATAGGTGGAGGACAATCTGCTCTGTCGGCGGAAGATAGGGATCCCCGTCCAAGCCCTTTTTCCATCTCTATCGTTTTTCATGGTCGATACCCACCTGCCCCCCTTGATCCAAGCGATGCTGGATCCCGCCTTCTACCCTCATCCGGTACAGGATCCCATTCGGCTTATTCAAACCCACATTTCCTATATTCTGCTGACAGGCGACTATGCCTATAAAGTGAAAAAGCCTTTGGACTTTGGCTTTTTGAACTTCACCACTCTGGAGAAGCGACGCCACTTTTGCCAAGAAGAGCTGCGCATGAACCAGCGCGGTGCTCCCGGCCTTTATCTGCAAGTGTTGCCCATTGTCCAGACCGATGGCCGATTTCAGTTCAACAGCAGCGGCGAGCCCATAGAATACGCTCTGCAAATGCGGCAATTTCCCCAAGAGCAACTGTTCAGCAACCTGTTTGAGCGGGGAGAGCTAACGCCGGCCTTGATGGAGGAGCTGGGGCGGGTGGTGGCGAGGTTTCACGCCCAAACCGAGACCAACGATTACATCCGCAGCTTTGGCCGGCCAGAACGGGTGCGAGAAGCCTTTGACGAGAATTACGCCCAAACCCAGCGCTACGTCGGCGGCCCACAAACGGCTCAGCAATATCGAGAAACCCAAGCCTACACCGATCGCTTTTTTGCTGAGCGGCAGGAGCTGTTTCAACAAAGAATAGAACAAAACCGCATTCGTGAATGCCACGGAGACCTGCACCTAGGCAACATCTGTTTTTGGGAAGGGAAGATCCTGCTTTTTGATTGCATCGAGTTTAATGAAGCCTTCCGCTTTGTGGATGTCATGTACGACATATCCTATGGGGTGATGGATTTGGATGCCCGCCATCGCCCCGATCTGGGAAACGCCTATTTGAACACCTACCTGGAAGAAACCGGAGATTGGGAAGGGTTGAAGATCTTGCCTATTTACCTCAATCGGCAGGCCTACGTGCGGGCCAAGGTCACCTCTTTTTTGCTGGAGGATCCCACTGCAGCAGAGGAAGCCAAGGCCACAGCCTTTAGCACCGCCGCCCGCTATTACCGTCTTGCCTGGGAATACACCCTCCCCAAGCGGGGGCAGTTGTTCCTGATGTCGGGATTGTCGGGATCCGGCAAAAGCACGGTAGCCCGCCACTTGGCCCGTCAGCGGGGAGCCATTCACATTCGCTCCGATGCGGTGCGCAAGCATTTGGCCGGGATCCCTCTGCGGCAACGGGGGGGGCCGGAGGTTTATACCCCGGAGATGACCGATAAAACCTACCGCCGCTTGGTGCAGTTGGGAGTAGAGCTGGCCCAGGAAGGCTACACCGTGATTCTGGACGCCAAGTTTGACCGGCAAGCCCTGCGGGGGATGGCCATTGATCAGGCCCAACGCCAAGGGATCCCACTGCGCATCCTCCACTGCTACGCCCCTGAACCTGTTTTGCGGGAGCGCCTGCAACGCCGCAGCCCAGCTCCTCAACCCCTCTTGGCCCCAGCCGGCTGCATCGATGGAGATCAGCAGCACTCTGCCGACATTGCTGATGCCACCGCCGAGATGCTCTCCCAACAGCAGGCCCACTGGCAGGATTTTTCCGATTCGGAACGGCCTTTTTTAAAGGTTTTGGATACCAGCCAAGATTGGCCATCTCAACTTCAGCAGGTCTAGATCTCGACTCAAACTGCACAAAGTCGAGAGAATTAACATCAGCAAGATGGATTTTGCCGTTTCTGGGTTAGAGAATGGCAGCAGCTTTTTTGGGCAGGGATCCCTTTCCAAAGTAGAGGTCAAAATTGGGTCTAAAGCCCTGCCCTATCGCTACGCAGTTCGCCCTGGCGGGCTGTAGGCTGGGGAGCAGGGGGGCTTTCCAGGCCTACCCTTTTCCCATCCCACTCAACCAGAACCAACCCCGTGCAGGAGGATCCAACAGTGAGCGATGTAACTCCAGATGACCTTCGCCTGATGCTCCTGTTCGAGGGCTTTCCTCCTGAGAGGCTAGAGCCGCTGGCCGGGCAAATGTCGTTGCGCTCCCACCCAGTCAATCAGGCCATCTTGTTACAAAATGACTGGGGTAACGCCGTTTATTTCATCCTGGAAGGGTGGGTCAAGATTCGCACCCATGATCTCGAAGGCCGGGAGATCACCCTCACCATTCTTGGTCCAGGGGAAATCTTCGGGGAAATGGCTGCTTTGGACGAAGCGCCTCGTTCTACCGACGTTGTAGCCCTAACAGCCACCAAAGTCAGTTGTCTGTCGGCCCAACACTTCCTGGCTTTTTTGGCTTCTGATCCTCAGGCCGGCATCCGCCTTGCTCAGCTCATGTCGCGCCGCTTACGGCAGATCAACCGTCGTCTGCAGTTGCGCGAGGCCAGTAGTACGGCCCGTGTTGCCGATATCCTGCTGTTTTTGGCCGAATCCCGTGGCCGGGTTAGCCGAAGTGGCGTAGAGATCCCCAACTTGCCCCATCGGGAGCTGAGCAGCCTAAGTGGCCTAGCCCGGGAAACGGTCACTCGCGTCCTGTCCAAGCTGGAGCAAGAGGAGCTGATCCGCCGGGATCGCAACCGAGATGTTCTCTGCATCCCCCAGATGGAGGCTTTGGAGAAATTGATTGGCTAAATTGGGGGCGCCACCAGTTGTCAAAACCCCCCTCGACATCGTAAGATAGTAGGTCTAGAGCCGGGATAGCTCAGTTGGTAGAGCAGAGGACTGAAAATCCTCGTGTCACCAGTTCAAGTCTGGTTCCTGGCATCTGGTATGAGTATGCTGAGGCGGGCTTGGGTCAACGACCTAAGCCTTTTTGCTATGTCGGTCTGGGGAGTTCTGCTCTTCTCTCTTCACGTGTATGCACATATAGCCACACAGCTTCGGGACTGAAGAAAATTGTTGTAGGAATCCTCACCTCAAGCATAGGCAAGTTATAATCCCGGCAGCCTCTGTGGAGATTGCTCTCTTATGTCTGTAAAGCTCCTGCCTCAGTGTGAGAACTTGAAAGAGCAGGTTGAAGCTATCCTGCAACTCTGGCATCAGGATTCCACTTTTTCAGGCAAGCAAGATACCACTCGGATTCAAGCTTCCCTCAGCAAAGCTATTTCTCCAACCTTCGAGATTGTCTTTGCCGGTGCTTTCAGTGCTGGCAAGTCTATGCTAATCAATGCCCTCTTAGAAAGAGAGCTTCTCTACAGCGCCGAAGGGCACGCCACAGGGACAGAGTGCTACATCGCCTACGCAGAGCCAAATGCGGAGAGGGTAGTGCTCACTTTTCTTAGCGAGCAGGAAGTGCAAGAACAGATGACCGCCTTCTGCGCTTTCCTAAACTTGGCTCCGTCACTCAGCAGGCTGGAAGACACTGCACTGAATCCCCTGAAGGAGCGTGCTGAGGCTATTATTCAGCAGGAGGGAGGTAAAAGCAAGTCAGAGCGGGCAAAGCAGGCGGATGCCCTCCGCTTGTTGATTACAGGTTTCCAGCAGAACCGGGACAAAATTCACCCTACCGAGAACAAAGTCTTCTCGATGGAGCAGCTCAACTTCGGCAACCTAAGGGAAGCTGCGGGTTTTGCCCGGCGCGGTGCCAATAGCGCAGTTTTGCGAAAAGTCGAATACTACTGCCATCACCCCTTACTGGAAGATGGAAACGTTATTGTCGATACTCCTGGGATCGATGCTCCAGTCAAAGCGGATGCAGAGCGTACTTATCGAAAAATTGCCGATCCGGATACGTCCGCAGTTGTTTGCGTTCTCAAGTGTGCTGCAACGGGTGAGCTGACCAAGGAAGAGACAGAACTTATTGAACACATTCAAGGTAATGACAGCATCAGGGATCGCGTCTTCTATGTGTTTAACCGGATTGATGAGACTTGGTACAACGCACAACTAAAGCATAGACTAGAAAACATTATCGACCAGCAGTTTCGTCAACTCCGCGTATTTAAGACAAGCGGCCTTCTCGGCTTCTATGGTTCCCAGATCAAGGCAACTACCCCCGAGGATCGATTTGGACTGGATACAATCTTTTCAGAAAGCATCAAAGAATTGGGTGGTGAGGAAGAAACGCCCCAGTTTGTCAGCGAGTTTAATAAGTACTGCACGTCAGGTAGGTTGGTTGGATCCCCGTTCCGCCCTTCTGTACATGGGTACGACACACCCATAAATAACTACGTTCGGATTCTGAGGGAGTGGGGAAAACCTTTGATTGAGTATATGATTAAAGATAGCGGTATTGAAGACTTTCGGGCTGGGATCACTCGTTATTTAACGGAAGAAAAGCGGCCACAGCTATTTTCCGCGCTGGCCGATGATTTGCAACCTCTCTGCATCGAGATGAGGAAGTCCTATCTAGATCTCTACCGAGACATTGATAGCCAGCCCAAAGAGATTGACAGCATGATTTCCTATGAGCTGACGCTGATCAATCAGCAGCTAGCCAGTATTGGCCGAGAGTTTGACGAGCATATCCAGACAGTAGTCAATAAAGTTATTAACGGAGAAAACAAAGAATTTGAGAACGATTTCCGTAAATTGCAGGCTAGGATGGTACGGAGGCTAGATGAGCTTTTGGATACTTTTTCGTTGGACAATGTTTACAGTCAAGCCGTTCGCATCCGTCCTCGCAACTCCACAGCTCCATTCTTAGCTGTATTGGTCGAAGCCTTTTATTATTTGTCCAACCATCTAGAGGACATCCTGGTAGAATCAGCCAGCACGCTTGTAGAGAACTTCTTTCGTCGCCTTGTTGATGAAGTTCGCAGCTCGAGCTACTACAGGCAGTTGTTTCGCCTACTGGGATCCGATGGGGACTTAGAGAAAAAGCTTCTTTTGGTTAAGGAGGTAACCTTGAGTTCTCTTGTCAATGGTGCCCGAAAAGAGTGCGACCGCTACCTCAGAGAAAGTCCCCGCTTCTACGACGAAGGAACATTCTCGATCTACCAGTTTCGAGAAGTCCTAAAGCAAACCAGCCAATCTTATGACATCTCTGCTATTCGCGACGCAGAGCCTGGAATCCGACAATTACTTAAGCTTGACTTCGAGCCGAAAATTAACCAGACAGTGCGTTCTAGCTTCCGACAAGAGACCAACAATACTCTAAAAACTCAGCTATTGCCGGTTGCCAAGCAAGTAGCCGATGAGATTTTGCAAAAGTACCCAGAAGCAAAGCAGTTCATGGAAGCAACTCTCAGAAAAGAGGCTGAAGAGAAAATTGCGCTTAACCAACAGCGGCTGAAAGAACTGGAGGCAAGCATAGACAAGTACAACCAAGCTGTTTCTGGGATCAACCTCTGCTTGCAAGCTTTGGGCCTCAATCGCGAGATGCTGCCCTTGATTACTCGTCCTGAACCTTCCTCTGTTGGTGAGTCAGTTCAGATTTTGGCAAGTCTTCCTGAACAGCAAGTAGGTGACAGCAATGCAAGCGAAGCAGTCGCTCTTGGTCGTTCTACACCCATAGACGAGAGTTTTCCAGAGTTGGATAGCATTCTCGATGATTTGAGATAGAGCGGCTTGTCTTTGTTTTTGGCCTTTCACTTGATCCAGATAAAGTCATGGGATCCAAATCAATACCTCTACAGCAGCACCCAGAAGGGATCCTCTCTGTAAGGGAGAAAACTTTCAAGGTTGCCAACTTGGTCAAAGCAGCCCAAGAGGACTTGACCAAGAAAGAAGAGCTGCATCGCTTGTTCATTGCGGCCTTGAGATCCTCAGGGATCCTGCCGCCGGAAGACTTGCTCAACATTGCCAGTAGCCTTCTTGCTCCCAAGCCAGAAGAAAAATTGTTGCAAGAAGCGAAGTGGTTTGGGCAGGGACTTGCTTGTCAGCTCTTGGTGCCAGGCAAGAAGGATTGGGAAAAAGGCAGAGTCAGATTGCGGATCACTGTAGAGTTTGAGCCAGAGGATACAGGCTCAGAGAGCAGCAGCGGATCCCCTCTGGATGACCTTCGCGAAAGTGAGAGCTAGCCTAAGCCAGAGAGACATAGAGGGGGTTGGGCAAGTGTCAAGTAATGATCAATCTCAGGAGTGCTTTGTTGAGCTAGATATTTTCCAAAATACTGTCATTGATATAGGAGGACGCCTAATCTACTCGCAAGAGTTTGCTCAGGTGTACTCAGAGATTGTTTATGAGAGTATCAGATCCTACTTATCCAGCAAACTTAGCGAAAAGGGAGTCTCGATTCTATGGAGCAACTTGAACGGAATAACTAACGTGAAAGGAATTCCTGCTAAACTCTTACGTCCTGGCTCACCGTGGATTGCTGGTAGAGTTAGGATGAGACTAGTGGTTGAGTTTGAGCCAGAAGAAACGGGATCAGGGAGCAGTAGATCGCCTTTGGATGACATTCGGGGAGATGTCAGTCAGTAAAGTCTGTTAGCAATAGGAGACAATGCCGTGGTCGATCCGATAGTTTTTAGGTCAGATGATAGGGAAACTGTTGTTGAGATTGGTGATCAAGTTTACCTTCCAAGTAGCTTGCATAGTGCAATTATTAATTACCTTCTTTCAGATATTTTCCAGACAAACGGTTACCTTCAATCAAGAAAGGTTTATGCGGACATTAGAATGCTCGTGGATGGAATAGAATCTAGAGTCTTACAGCCCAGAAAGTCGTGGATCTCTGGCAAGATATCAGTCAAAGTTTATCTCGAGTTTGTTCCTGATGACCCATATAGAGATTCTGGAGATAGCGCTCCCAGAAAACTAGAGGATTCTATACTGGATGATTTACGGGCTGTTCAAGTTGTCTCTATGTCTTGAGGTCGATAAGATGACAAAAACATCCATTAATCTTAGCCAACTGCGAGACGGAGTTATCACTTTTATCAACGAGAACAATAAGCAGGAAGTCTACATGATTTCCAAGCTTTGCGATTCTATCAATTCTTATTTCCTGAGGTTTGACCAAATGGGAAGAGGACTAGACAGTTACTTGAGTTCGCGTGAGATACAGATAGAAACAGGTATTCCCTATGAAGATCAGGTTCATTTTTTCGATAAAGGAGTTCCATGCTTGATTCTTTCTCCTAAAACTAACGGTTGGCAGACCGGTAGAGTAAAAGTAAGAGTAGAAGTTACAATTGACTTTTATCCTGACAATCCTGAATTTCTGATAAAAGAACCCGACCAAGAGATATTAGAACCTCTAGATGAAAAGTCTCCACTGGACGATCTTCGCAGTATGGATGAATAACGATGAAAGAAAGAAAATCCGGCGAAAGGATTCTAATTCCAGCAGCCGTGCGGGAGTATGTTTTCCAAAGAGACGGCTTCCGTTGTCGCGGTTGCGGAAAGTCGCCCCCAGAGGTTCAGCTTCAGATCGATCACATCATCCCCATTGCCCAAGGGGGCAGTAACGATATCAGCAATCTGCAAACGTTGTGCAAAACCTGCAACCGACGCAAAAAGGATCGACGGGATCCCCGCTTTCGCCGCCACTTTGACTGGTAAGTTCTTAATCCTTTGCCCATTTTCTCTCTACAAAGCAGGAGAGCTTTCTGCCGCAAAAATAATGCTAGACAATAGGCGGGAAACTCAAAAACGGCATTCGGGTCAGGACTCCCGGCGCTGAGCCGACTTCAACTTCCAGCCCCTCGGCAGGATTGAATTTAGTGCGCACGTATCCCAATCCCAGGTACCCTTGCGAAGTCAAGCCCGCGCTGGTCAGTAAACCAATCTTTTCCCCCTGCCGCAAAATCTCTGTGCCAGGACGAGCTTCTCCTTGAAGGCGGATCCCCCACAAAGTTTGCCGAATGCGCCGGTAGGTTACCTGCTTGGCCAAGACTTCCTGGCCAACGTAGCAACCTTTGTCAAGGGAAACAGCTCGCCACAGGCCGGCTTCTAGGGGGTTGTAGTCTGAGGTCAGCTCTCGGTCGGCGGCGGGGCGACCCGCTTCTAGGCGGAGGACTTCCCACAGCTCAGGTGGGGCCAGCTTGGCTCCGGCTTGGAGCAAGCATTCTTCAAGAGCTGCTTTCTGGTCAATGGCGCCCCAGAGGGTAAACCCCGGCTGGGCAAGACCCGTGCCACAAGCCAGATGGACAGGGATCCCCTGGATCTCCACGGGGCGGTGCTCATGAGGCCCGGTCGGGATCTCTTCTGAGCTCACCACTTTCTCCAGGAGAGCCTGACTCTGGGATCCGAGCAATCCAAAACCAAAGGTCTGATCTGTCTCATCTTTCAACTGTGCTCCCCGCACCAAAGGCAGCATACGCCCCAAACTCTGCATCAGCAGGCTGCGCCGCTGGGGCGAAGTCCAGATCCAGCAGTCTTCTTCTCCCACGTACACCGTGGCCAGATCCAGGATGCCGGCGGTGGGGGTCACGAAAACCGTGTCGGCCCCCTGCCCTGGCTGGAGGGCCTTCAGATTTTGGGTGCTTCGGTTGTGCAGATAGTCCAAGCCTGGGGATCCCTTCATGCGCAAACGGCCCCACCCGGAGCGATCCAGAAGCAGGGATCCCGTCTGTGCAACGGGTTGGCCCTCTGTGGAAACAGCAGCTAGAAGAGACATCGCTCACCCCAGAGATGGGCTTTGGTTTTCTTCTCTACCCTAGAATAGGCTAGTTCACCCTACCGTCTGTGGCAGACCCCCGGCGTACTGAACTGTGATTGAGGTTGAAGTCCACCAACAGTTGCGGCAGCTTTTGCGGCAGTCTCCCGAAGCCCTGTGGCCCCACCAGTTGACGATGGCTCGCATGGTGGCGCGAGGGTTGCGGTTGGGTCGCAGCACCTTGATCCAGGTGCCTGCTGGGGGTCAGCACCGCCTCAGTTATCTGCTGCCGGCCCTGATGTGGCCCAACCCCACCTTGCTCTGCGCTACAGCTCCTGTGCAGGCGCAAATTTTGGGGGAAGAGATCCCCTGGCTACAGCACACCCTGCAGTTGCATAAGCCTGTCCTGCAAAAAGACCGTTGGCCGGATCCCGATTTCCAGGGGTTGCTGTTGGTGGATCCCCTGGATTGGCTGCAAGCTCGCTTGAGAAAGGGATCCTCGCAAGTGCCGACAGGGATCCCTTTGATCCTGGATGGAGCCGAAGACCTGGAAGATTGGGCCTACCAGGCGCTAACGGTGACCCTGGAAGCCAGCCATTGGCAACAGCTCCGGCAAATCTTCCCTGCCGAGGCGGAGCAGCTCTCCCAGGTTCAGGTCAATTTGTCCCTGCAGCTTTTGCGGCGGCCTCTTTCCCGCTGTCTGCTTCATGCGGATGAACAGGTTCACCTGGATGCTGTGCTGTCTTTGGTGACAGGCTACCCCGGCTGGCTGCCGGATCCCTGGGATCAAATCCGCCGGCGGCTCAGCTCTGAGGGGGATCCCGTCTCCAAATGGATTTGGTGGGCCGAAACCGACCGAGAAACCGGTCGCCTCACCCTTCACCACAGCCCGGCGGCTCTGCAGGATTGGTTGGCCCCCATTTGGGCCACACAGCCGGTGGTGATTATTGGGGAAGCGCTGGATCTGGATCGCCAGGCGGAAACCTATCGGCGACGGTTGGGCTTGCCGGATCTGACGCCGCTGCGGTTTGCCTCAGGCGAGGGTTGGCCACGTTCTGGCGGGGCGGAGCTTTCCCTTTACTTGCCGCGCCTGCCCTTGCCCAACAGCCCTCTATTTCAGGATCACCTGCTGCAAGAGCTGAAAAAGCTGATCCCTCAGGCGCAGGGCTTCGTGGTGGTGTTGGTGTCGGATCAACCTCTGCAGGCACAGGTGGGGGCGGCTTTGGCTGCCGAATTCGGCTCGCGGGTGCGGGTAAACAGCCCTTTTCCGGGCGAAAAGGGCATTTTGGTCTGCGACTGGCCCTACTGGCTGCACCACAAGGCCGGCTTGCCGCGCCCTGAGCTGATGGTGATCGCCACTTTGCCTTTCCCTTCTGTGGAAGACCCAAGGGTGGCCGGACGGGTGCAATATCTGCAACGCACCCAGCAGGACTGGTTCCGTCAGTACCTTTTGCCGGTGGCTGCTGCCCAGTTGCAACGGGCTGTTGCGCCTCTGCGGCAAAGCTCTGATTCGGGAGAAGATTCCAGCTCATCCACCCGATGGGTGGCCATTTTGGATAGCCGCATCATTGCCCGCAGCTACGGCGTCTCTCTTCTCAATGCCTTGGGGCCAACTTTGCGGGTCGAGCAGCGCAGCCAATTGTTCGTTTAGGGATCCCTGGGCCTCTTGCTCGAGTTGATGGGATGTATGGTCATTTTAAACAGGAATGAAACATTTCTGTCCCTCTGGGAGAAGGTCTGGGGGTGGCCGCGGAAGCAGCGCGGAACGCCTGGGGAGTGTCTCAATCTAGTTTGGAATGACTATATTGAGGATTTTTTGGCTTGAGCGACTGAGAGAAGGCTTGCTCAGCATAGAGGGGAGATTTGTATCCTAGAGAGCCAAAGTCAACTGAGATCCAAGCTATTCTGAGGGTGAATCACTCCTACTCACCTTCTTCTCATGATCAGTCCTGCTCTCAGCTCCGATACAGCACTGCGCACGCAAGCAGTTTGGAAGCCATTGCGGCAGGCCATTGTGGAAAGCTCGGGTTTTCGGGGATGGCTCCAGGGCCGGGAGTTGCCCACTCAGGAAGCAGAGCTGGATCAACTGGTGCATCGCTACCTCGAGCAAACCTTGTCTCACCTGGCCTATTAGGATCCCCAGAGTCCCAGCCAGAGGGGCAAGGTCAGCAAGGCGGCTAAGTACCCGACGGCCAAGGCAGTTACGGTAATTTCCCGATCCAAGTCGTATTCTTCCGTGAGCACCAGGGTGGCGATGGCGGGGGGCATACCGCTCTGCAGGACCAGCACCAGCTTGGCCAGAGGCGGGTAGGGGGTGAAGGCAAGGCCAATTCCCACCAAGAGCGGCACAATCACAATTTTGATCAAGAGGGCCACTCCGGCGGCAAGAAAGGATCCCCAGCGCTTCACCTGGGCCAATCGCATCCCCAGGATCATCAAGCTGAGCGGGATCATGCTCCAAGCAAAAGCCGCCAACCCTTGAGAGAGCCAACCCGGCAGAGGTTCGCGCGTCAGCAGCAGGCCCATCGCAAACGACCAGAGGGCAGGGGTGCGCAGAATGTGGAGGCCCACCTGCCAAGGTTGGGCATGGGAACTGCCGTGGCGGCTGGCCACCCACACGCCAAACCCGTAGGCCATGAAGAGAGTGCCCAGCAGATCGTAGAACAGGGCCCAGCCAAAGTAAGCCCTTCCGGCCACAGCCAAGCAGATGGGGTAGCCCAAATACCCGGTGTTCCCCAGGGTGGCGGTCAGGTGAAAGCTGCCCTGCTGTGCGCTGCTCCAACAGTTGGGGACATCCCCCACACCACGGTGCTGCCACCACAGCCAGGCGCTGGTCAAGGCAAACCCCAGCCCCACCGACAGCCAACAGATCAGAGGGGCGACCCAGATTTGGCCCGACAGATCCACCCCCTGCATAAACCCGACAATGCTGAGGGGCACTCCCACCCAAAACATGAATCGCCCCAAGGCGTGGGGATCCAGCCAACGCTTCCAGCCGCCGGGCAGCCCCTTCTGGAGAGCAAACCCCAGCAGCGTCCAGCCCAGCAAGGGAGGATAAACCTGAAAAAGGGTGTTGAGCACGCTCAAAGGGAAGAGGGAAGGGATCCCTAGGCAGGGATCCGCCGAGGTTCTTCACGCAGGGCGAAGATGCGTTGAATCACCTCTTCAACAACGCGGTCTGGGGTAGAGGCACCGGAGGTAATGCCGATTTGCACCGGCCCATCGGGTAGCCACCCTTCGGTAACTGTCGGGTCTTGGTGAAGGGGCTTGTGGCGGATGCGGTTGTTGGGTTGGATGCAGTCAGGACCATCGATATGGAAGGAGGGCAGGCCTTTGGCCAGGGCAATTTCCTGCAAGTGGGTGGTATTCGAGGAATTAAACCCCCCGATCACCACCACGACATCCAAAGGCTGCTCGAGCAGCTCGAACATGGCGTCCTGCCGCTCTTGGGTGGCATTGCAGATGGTGTTGAAGCTCATGAAGTGGTTGTCTAACTCCTGGGGGCCATATTTGCGCAGCATGGTGGTCTCAAACAGCTTGGCAATGGCGCGGGTCTCCCCTTCCAGCATCGTGGTTTGGTTGGCGATGCCGATCCGCTCTAGATCGCGATCCGGATCAAAACCGGGGGAAGTGGCCTTGCCAAAGCGCCGCCGAAATTCTGCCGCATCTCCGCCTTGCAAAATGTAGCGAGCGACCCATTCTGCTTCTTCCAGGTTCAGCACCACCAGATATTTTTCGGCAAAGGAGCTGGTGGCTACGGTTTCCTCGTGGTTGTACTTGCCGTGGATCACAGAGGTGAATTGAGCCGCGCGGTGCTTGTCCACTTGGTTCCACACGCGGGAAACCCAGGGGCAGGTGGTATCGACGATCTCATTGCCCTGCGACCGGAAAAACGCCATTTCCGAGGCACTCGCCCCAAAAGCAGGCCAGATCACCACATCTTGAGGCCGGATCTGAGAAAAGTCCTTCTTGCCGTCCGGGCCTTTCTCCACAAAGCGGATCCCCATCTCCTTCAGGTGCTGGTTTACCAAAGGGTTGTGGATGATCTCGTTGGTGATCCACAGTTGCCGATCCGGAAAGCGTCGCCGCGCTTCATAGGCATATTCCACCGCCCGTTCCACGCCCCAGCAAAAGCCAAAGGCCCTGGCCAGGTGAATGGTAATGTCGCCCCGCTGATAGCGGTAGGACTGGGCACGGATTTGCTCCACAAGGGGGCTTTTGTAGGTGGTTTGCAGCTCCAGTTGAGCCTGATCCTTGTGTTCTTCAAATCCCTTGGCAAAGTAGGTGCTGGATCCGCGCAGGGCTTTGCGCAGGGCCCGTGGGTCTTGGGGAGAGGGATCCGGGGAAGTGGGTTGGGAATGAGGCATGGTTACGGTTGGAGATACGCACTGATCAAGCAGACGGCGAAGGGATCCTTTCTCAGCTTACGCCCAGTCTCAGTCGGCGAGCTATTTCGGCACGCTTTCCTCAGGGCCACCGACAAAATCGTCCAGCAAGTCAACGGCGGGAGCGAAGCTGTTGAGCCAAAGCCAGAAAGCAGAGGGATCCCTTTGGCAATTGTGCGTTATTGGGGCGGTTGATCCTGCATTTCCAGTTGGCGCACCCGTTCCTGTAATTGGCGGGCGGTGGCAGAAAAGCTGCGCCCAGGCCAGAGGAGAGAGCCCAGCCCCACCGTCAACAGGCCCAAGCCGACGGCCGCGGCAATGAGAAATCCCAAAGGCAGCTCCACCGAGCGCCACATTAAGAAATGTACGGTCAGGGTGGTGGGGTTTTGCCCGGCCAGGACTGCCACTCCCAAAGCCAGCAGCAGTGTCAAGACCAAGTTGAACAGCAGCAACATCAGGGATCCCGTCGCAACAGTTCCATTCTGCCTTGTCTGCTGGGGGGGTGGCTCAAGCCCGCACACTCCCGTCGGGTAGGGTGGCTCCGCTGAGGTCAGCGCCGGTCAGCACTGCTCCGCCGATTTTTGCCCCGCTCAGATCGGCTCCCTGCAGTTGGGCGCGGGTTAGCTTGGCTTCCCAAAGGTAGGCACCGTGCAAGTTGGCTTCCCGCAAGTCGGCAAAGCTGAGATCCGCGCCGATCAAGTTGGCTTCCCAAAGATTGGCCCCGCGGAGGTTGGCCCCCATCAAGTTGGCCGAGCTGAGATCGGCGCCGCGCAAATCGGCTTCCTGCAGGTTAATGCCACTCAGCTTGCCAAAGGAGAGGTTGGCCCCTCTCAGATTCACCCCTTGCAAGTTGGAGCGCACCAAGTCCACCCCCACCAGGTTGGATTCTTGAAAGTTGCGCTCGCCAGAGGCATATTCTGTCAGCAGCTCGTCAGCAGTTGTCACTCGGGGCATGGCCGGATACTGCCATCCGTGCGTTAAGCTTAACAATTTCTGGCTGCTCAACGGGGTACTGATGACCGCTCCGAAAGACCTACGAAACGCTAACAAACACTTCCAGAGTGTTCAGTGCCTGTCGCGTCTCTGCTTTCTTCCTGCTTCCACGACTCGTGACTGGTAGTAAGCTTCAGGCTTACCACCCCGCTAGAGGAATCTCCACAGGCGTCTCTTTCCCCAGAGCTTGGGGTAGTTGAGCGCTTTAAGTAGCACTCAAAATACCACCGCACCAGGTTCAGCGCTGCATTGCGGTCGCGGTCTATCCCCAGACCACAACACGGGCAGCGAAATACCCGCTCGCTGAGTGGCATCTTCTGTTTGTGGCCACACCGTGAACACAGTTGGCTGGACGGATAAAACTTATCCGCCACCACCACCTGACAGCCGTAGAGCCGGGCCTTGTACTCTAGCTGTCGCCGTTCGCGATAGCGGGACGGAGTCCTTATGTCTGCCACCCGCTTGTGAGCTTTGCCGGTTGTGTTGATCTTTCATTTGAGCCAAAAGAGAGCACTGACGAGATAGAGAAAACTCAAGAAGTTCCTGGCCAATTTGTCAAAACGAGAACATA